>JBKJON010000482.1:0-4715 GCA_046595715.1 Marmoricola sp. | reverse complement strand
GACGTCGTCATCGACCTGGTCTGCTACCGCCGTCGCGGCCACAACGAGGGCGACGACCCCTCCTACACCCAGCCGCTGATGTATGACCTGATCGAGCAGAAGCGCTCGGTGCGCAAGCTCTACACCGAGTCGCTGATCGGTCGTGGCGACATCACCCTGGAGGAGGCCGAGCAGGTCCTCCGGAACTACCAGCAGCAGCTCGAGCGCGTCTTCACCGAGGTCCGCGAGGCCACCAACTTCCCCGAGAGCTGGACCACGGTCCCGGACTACCCGGAGAAGACCCACGAGGACTTCACCACCGCGATCCCCCGCGAGACCCTCAAGCGGATCTCGGACGCCTACGTGAGCGCCCCCGACGGCTTCACGGTGCACCCCAAGGTGCTGCCGCAGCTGCAGCGCCGGGCCACCGCCATCAACGAGGGACCGATCGACTGGGGCACCGGCGAGATTCTCGCGCTCGGCTCGCTGCTCATGGACGGTCGCCCGGTGCGCCTGGCCGGCCAGGACTCCCGACGTGGCACGTTCGTCAGCCGTTTCGGCACGATCATCGACCGCACCAACGCCAACGAGTGGACCCCGCTGGCCAACCTCTCCGAGGACCAGGCGAGCTTCTACCTCTACGACTCGCTGCTCTCGGAGTACGCCGCCCTCGGGTTCGAGTACGGCTACTCGGTGGCCCGACCGAACGCGCTGACCATCTGGGAGGCGCAGTTCGGTGACTTCGTCAACGGCGCCCAGACGGTCATCGACGAGTTCATCACCTCCAGCGAGACCAAGTGGGGCCAGTCCTCCGGTGTCGTGCTGCTGCTGCCGCACGGCTACGAGGGCCAGGGCCCCGACCACTCCTCGGCCCGCATCGAGCGGTTCCTGAACATGGCGGCCGACGACGCGTTCGTGGTCGCCCAGCCCTCCACGCCGGCGAGCTACTTCCACCTGCTTCGCCGTCATGCGCTCGGAGACGCCCACCGCCCGATGATCGTCTTCACGCCGAAGTCGATGCTGAAGCGCAAGGAGGCAGCCTCCAGGCCGGAGCACTTCACCGAGGGCACCTTCCAGCCCCTCGTGGGCGACGCCACGGTGGACCCCGAGAAGGTGGACACGCTGCTGCTGTGCAGCGGCCGGATCACCTGGGACCTGATGGTCGAGCGTGGCAAGCAGCAGGGTGACTCCTTCACCACCGCGATCGCCCGGCTGGAGCAGCTCTACCCGCGGCCCGAGGCCGAGCTCCTGGCGGAGATCAAGCGCTACCCCCACCTCAAAGAGATCCGCTGGGTGCAGGACGAGCCGTCCAACATGGGCCCGTCGCCGCACTTCCGGTTGAACCTCTTCCCCCTGCTCGACCTCCCGGTCGGGATCATCTCGCGTCCCGCGTCCAGCTCACCGTCCGTCGGCCAGCACTCGCGTCACGTCGAGGAGCTGAAGGGCATCATGAGCGAGGCGTTCGCCGAGGTGCGCGGCCAGCGCGAGCAGAGCTACTAGCCGGCCGTGTACTTCACGGATCGCGGTATCGAGGAGCTGCAGAAGCGCCGAGGTGACGACGAGGTGACCCTCGACTGGGTCGCCGAGCGGTTGCAGGAGTTCACCGACCTGCACCCCGAGTTCGAGACCCCGGTCGAGCGGTTCGCGACCTGGCTGGCCCGTCTGGACGACCCCGAGGACGACTGAGTCTCGATGGTCTTGCGTCCCCGGGAGTCGGTGCTCGACGGCCGCCCGATCCGGCGGTTCGTGCCGAACGGCCAGGGCACCCGCGAGTGGCCGGCCGGGATGGCGGCTGTCGCCCAGGTCCTGCGGGAGGGCTTCGAGGTCACCCCTGGCGTGACCCTGCTCTACGGAGAGAACGGCGCCGCCACCGCGATCGGCGGCAGGTGACGCCCCGGAGCGGCCCTAAGGACTATCAGCTCGGGCAACGATGGAGTGGCGCAGGCGGAGCGACTCTGCGATCACCCTCGAACTGACAGTCCTTCGGGACGTCGTGGGCGACCATCTCCTCGGCCGGGCGGGGCCGTCGACCTGGTCCCACCTCAGCGCGTGGAGCGAGTCGCGTCCAGGTCGTGGCGCACCCGCCAGAAGTCGGCGTCGCGGTCGGCGTCCGCACCGAGGGGCAGTCGAGGCAGCCCGGCGGTGCGGCGGTGGTTGCGCTCGAGGAGCGCCCACACGCCCACGAAGATGATCAACAGGAACGTGGCTGCAAGGAAACTGGTCATGGCAGTAACTTTGCACCCTGCAGTTTCCTGCCACCAGTGGCAGGAAAGTCACCACCCGCAGATTTTCTGCCATACTGCTGTCATGGCACTCTCCACCGTGGCCGTCGTGCTCCCCCAGCGCCCTGCGATGTTCGAGCTGGGCGTCGTGACCGAGATCTTCGGGATCGACCGGACCGACGACGGCGTCCCCCCGATCGACTTCCGGGCCTGCTCCGAACGCCCGGGAGAGCCCCTGCGGATGCGCAACGGCATCTCGATCACCACCTCGCACGGCCTGGCCGACACCGACGACGCCGACCTGGTGATCGCACCCGCCTACGACTCGGAGGAGCCACCGTCGGAGGCGATCCTCGACGTCTTCCGGCGGGCACACGCGCGCGGCGCCTGGGTGCTCTCGGTGTGCTCGGGCGCGTTCCTGCTGGGTGAGGCGGGCCTGCTCGACGGCCGTTCGTGCACCACCCACTGGCGCCACACCGCCGAGCTCAAGGAGCGCTACCCGCTGGCCACCGTGGACCCCGACGTCCTCTTCGTCGAGGACGACCGGGTCATCACGAGTGCCGGCACGGCGGCCGGCATCGACGCCTGCCTGCACCACGTCCGCTGCGAGCTCGGCGCGGCCGTGGCCAACCGGATCGCCCGTCGGATGGTCGTCCCCCCGCAGCGAGACGGTGGACAGCGCCAGTACATCGACCTCCCCGTGCCCACCTGCGAGGCCGACAGCCTCGCCCCCCTGCTGATCTGGATGCGCGAGAACCTCGCCGAGGAGCAGCCGGTCCGCGTGCTGGCGCGTCGCGCCTCGATGTCCGAGCGGACGTTCGCCCGCAGGTTCGCAGCCGAGACCGGCAGCACTCCCGGCAAGTGGCTGCTCGCTCAACGACTGCACCACGCCCGGGTGCTGCTGGAGAGCAGCGACCTGCCCATCGAGACGGTCGCCTCGCGAGCGGGCTTCGGCTCGGCCGCCCTGCTGCGCCACCACTTCGGCACCCACGTGGGAGTGGCGCCGGCGGAGTACCGGCGAACCTTCCGCACACCGGACGCGCGCGCCGGCTGAACACGTTCCACCTAGGGTCAGCGCCATGACCTATCCCCCGGCGCCGTGGGACATGCACGGACAGCTCTGGTTCTCGTTGTTCCGCGTCCGCGAGGGCGACCACCCCGACCGCGAGCCAGGGGTGTACGGCGCCGCCCTGGTCTCCTACGAGACGCCGAGCCCGCTCACCTACTCCGAGCTGCTCGTCGCACGCCGGGTGCAGAAGGCAGCCGGTCGACGGATCGAGATCACCGACATCTGGGTGGACTCCCTCGACTCGCTCGAGGGCGGACGAACACTGTGGGCCATCCCCAAGGACCTGTGCGGCTTCGAGCGCACGACCACCGGCACCCGGGTGCAGCGCACGTCCTGGACCGCAACGCTGGACGGTGCCCCGATCGCCTCGGCCCGGTTCACCGACGTCACACGCAGCTTCCCGCGGACCCCCTTCAAGGGGTCGACGTGGCAGCAGCGCGCCGCCGACGAGCCGGGCGCCGAGCGCGAGGTCGTGGCTCCCATCAGGGGCAAGGCGCGGGCGTTCCCGGCCCTCGGCTCCTGGGACTTCGACGCGAAGGGGCCACTGGCCTGGCTCGCCGCCAAGCGACCCCTCGCGTCCTTCCGGATGACCGACTTTCAGATGCTCTTCGGCTGATCCGACGTTCCGGTTCCGTCGGGAGGATCCATGGGGGCGACGACAGCGTCGACCTCGTCGTCGGGACTGGCCGGCACCACGTCGAGGTGGTCACGGCCGGCCCTGCGAACCGCGTCGCGGATCTCGAAGATCTCGGTGGCGAAACCGCCGACGGCCCGGGCGACGTCCCCGACCGCGGTGGTGACGATGGTGGTCACGCTGCCGACGGCCTGGCTCGCCGCAGTCACGCCGTCCTGCAGCGCGTCCTTGCGGATCTCGGCCTTGCTGAGCTTGTCTGGCATGTCGTCAGTCTCTCACCGGGTCGCGGATCAGGCAGCCAGCGTGTCAGGCTGCTCGGTGCCGTGCTCGGGCGCCTTGTTCCTGGCGCCCGGGAGTGCGAAGCGGCAGATCTTCCGGGCCACGCTCAACAGCTGCTTCCCGAGCGGGCCGGTGTGGCAGTCGAGCCCGTAGCGCTCGCAGATCTCCTGGATCTCCCCGGCGATCTGCGGGTAGCGGCGCGCCGGGAGGTCTGGGAACAGGTGGTGCTCGATCTGGTGGGAGAGGTTGCCGGTGATCGTGTGGAAGAGCTTGCTCCCGGTGATGTTCGCCGAGCCGAGCAGCTGGCGGTAGTACCAGTGGCCGCGTGACTCGCCCTCGCACTCCTCCTCGCTGAAGGTCGCGACGCCCGCGGGGAAGTGCCCGCAGAAGATGATGTTGAAGGCCCAGATGTTGCGCACCGGGTTGGCCGTCGCGTTGCCCGCGAGCGTGAGCGGGAACAGGGGCCCGGTGAGCGCCGGGAACAGCACGTAGTCCTTGAGCGCCTGCTTGCGGACCTTGCGCATCAGTCCGG
>JBKJON010000278.1:0-4904 GCA_046595715.1 Marmoricola sp. | reverse complement strand
GCGCCTCGACCGGCCCGAACCAACCGCGCTCGATCGCCTCGTCGCGGGTGAGCACGGTGGCACGGGCGGCCACGTGGCGGGAGACCCTGGCCGACCGTGCCACCGTGCTCACCCGCGACGAGGCGATCGAGCGCGGTTGGTTCGGGCCGGTCGAGGCGCGAGTCCGCCCCCGCCTCGGCGACGTCGTGGCCGCGGCGCACGACGACTGGGCGCTGATGAGCTCGCGCGACTTCGCCTACGAGATGACCCTCATCGGCCTGCACGGCTCGCTCACGCCGCGGGAGATGCGCATCCCGATCCTGATCGGGTGAGGGTCACGACGGGGACAGACCGGGTGGCGTTCCAAGGCGGTCTCTGACGTGGTCGGGTGTTGCATCGGCCGGCCCTTGACGACCGGGATCCCCGGGTAGCCGGGGAGACCTGCACCCCTCAGGCGAACGGGAGGGGCTCGGCGATCATCGAGATCGCCCGGGCCCGGGCGGCGGTCAGCCGGCGGCGGTGGTGGGCGCGGCAGAGGACCTCGTAGGCGATCTCGGCCGGGAGCTCGCCCTCGACGTCACCGACCACGATCACCTCGCCCTCGGTGACCATCTCTCCGTCGACCGTGCGGGCGTTGTGGGTGGCGCGCCGGCCGCACCAGCAGAGTGCCTCGACCTGCAGGACGTTCATCCGGTCGGCGAGCTCGACCAGTCTCCTGGACCCCTCGAAGAGGGCGGTCCGGAAGTCGGAGAGGATGCCGAAGGCGAAGACGTCGATCTGCAGCTCGTCCACGATCTTGGCGAGCTCCTCGACCTGCCGGCCGGTGTAGAACTGGGCCTCGTCGCAGATCAGGTAGTCGATCCGCGCGCCGTGCGTGAGCTCGTCGACGACGTAGCGCCAGAAGTCGAAGTGCTCGTCCACCTCGAGGGCGTGGTGGGTCAGGCCCAGCCGTGAGGAGATCCGCGCCTCGCCGGCGCGGTCGTGGGTGGTGAAGATCCGCCCGATGCGTCCGCGCGCGGCGTGGTTGTGGTTCGTCTGCAGCGCTAGCGTGCTCTTCCCGGAGTCCATCGTGCCGGTGAAGAATTGGAGTTCAGGCATCGGGGAGGATCATGCCATGCACGCATCCCAGCACGGTCCGCTGATCGACGTCGCCGCGCTCGCCGACCTGGTCGCGGACGGCGGATGCACGGTGCTCGACGTCCGCTACCGGATGGGTGGCCCACCCGGCGCAGGGGAGTACGCCGCGGGCCACGTCCCCGGGGCGGTGTACGTCGACCTCGACACGGCCCTCGCCGCCTCGCCGGGACCCGCGGGCCGGCACCCGCTGCCCGACCCGGGGGTCTTCGAGGAGGCGATGCGCACCGCCGGGGTGTCCCACGACCGCCCCGTGGTGGTCTACGACGACTGGCAGGGTCGCGCGGCGGCCCGGTGCTGGTGGCTGCTGCGCTGGGCGGGCCACGAGGACGTGCGCGTGCTCGACGGGGGGTGGACCGCCTGGGTGGTCGCCGGCCATGACCAGTCGAACGTGCAGAACCTCGCAGAGGTGGGCGACTTCACGGCCAGAACCGGACTTCTGCACGTTCTGGCGGTGGACGACGTCCTCGAGCTCGCCGAGCGCGGGGTGCTCATCGACGCGCGCAACCCGGAGCGCTTCCGCGGCGAGGTCGAGCCGGTCGACCCGGTGGCCGGTCACGTGCCGGGAGCCGTGAACGTGCCGACCGGGGCGAACCTCACCGACGACGGACGCTTCCGCTCGCCCGAGGAGCTCCGCGAGGTCTACGCCGTGGCCGCGGGGCGGGAGACCGCGGTCTACTGCGGCTCCGGGGTCACCGCCGCCCACGACCTGCTGGCGATGGCGGTGGCGGGGATCGACGCGGCGCTCTACCCGGGATCGTGGAGCGAGTGGGTGGCCGACCCGGCTCGACCCGTGGCCGCCGGTGGCTGAGTGACCCGCCCACTGGCTCTGCTGCGGGCGAGCCACCCGGGCCCGAGCGCGGCCGTCACGCTGCTGACGGCGTTGCTGGCGGTCGCGGCCGGTCACGGGCTCGCCTCGGGGGCCCTGGTCATCGCTGCGGTGGCGGCCGGCCAGCTCAGCATCGGCTGGTCCAACGACCTGGTCGACGCCGCCCGCGACCGCCAGGTCGGTCGCGGTGACAAGCCGGTTGCCGGTGACGAGGTCGCCCAGGCCGTGGTCCGCCGTGCGACCGGCCTCGCGCTCGCCGCCTGCGTGGCGCTCTCGCTGGCCTGCGGTCTGGCGTCGGGCGCGGTCCACCTCCTGCTGGGGGTCGGCTCGGGCTGGGCCTACAACCTGGTGCTCAAGCGGACGATGTGGTCGGCGGTTCCCTACGCGCTGGCCTTCGGCTGTCTGCCGGCCGTGGTCACGCTGGCCCTCCCGGACCCTGCGCTGCCGAGCGTGTCGACGATCGCCGCGGGGGCGCTGCTCGGCGTCGGTGCGCACCTGCTGAACGCCCTGCCCGACCTCGCCGACGACGCGCTCACCGGTGTCCGTGGCCTGCCCCAGAGGCTGGGAGCGCGGTGGGTGCGGCTCGTGGCGCCGCTGGTGCTCCTGGCCGGCTCGGCGGTGGCGGTCCTCGGCCCGGGAGGTCGGGGGGCCGGGCCGTGGGGGACGTTCTCGGCGACGGTGGTGCTGGCCGTGGTGGCGCTGACCGGACGCGGGCGGGTGCCGTTCGTGGCCGCCATCGCGATCGCCCTGGTCGACGTGGTCAGCCTCGTCAGCGCGACCTGAGCAGCGTCAGGACGAGGTCTCGCCCAGCGGCTTCGCCTCGGCCACTGAGCTGGGAGACAGCGGCCCGTAGATGTGCGGGAACCACTCGTCACCCACAGGGTCCTCGCGCCAGGGCACGTCGAGCAGGTCGGTGTCGATCTTGAGCAGGACGAGGGGCTCGGCGCAGTCGCCGTAGTGGCGCTCGAGGACGCCGGCCGTCTGGTGCTCGTGCGAGGCGTGCAGGAAGCCCTCCTCCTCGAGGGTCCGGCCGACGCTCGAGGTGGTGTAGCTCCCCGACTCCTGCGCTCGCTCCCAGTCCGCGACGGTCGCGATGTGGAAGATCACCAGTGGATGCCCTGGAGCAGGCGGGCGAGCACCATCTGGGCGTTGACGCTCTCGGACTTGCCCTCGCCGCTCACCCCACGCGCCGCGGAGGAGTCCGGGAAGACCTGGTAGGCCATGTGCAGGATCCGGAAAGCCGTCTTGGGCGCCAGCGTGTGGGCGAGCGCACCCAGGTTTCCGGTCTTGGTGTTGATCTCGTGGGGCTTGTCCACCAGGGCGGTGATCACCTTGCTGGCGGCCTGTCCGGGGCTGATCGTGGGGAACCGGTCGTACATCTTCGTCGGCGCGATCATCGGGGTCCGCACCAGCGGCATGTGGATGCTGGTGAAGGAGACCCCGTCACCGATCAGCTCACTGGAGACGACGTTGCTCCAGGCGTAGGGCGCGGCCTTCGAGGCGACGTACGCCGAGAAGCGCGGCGGGCTGGTCAGCACGCCGATCGAGGAGATGTTCACGATGTGGCCGGACTTCTGGGCGCGCATCGTCGGCAGGATGCCCATGATGAGGCGGATCGCGCCGAAGTAGTTGAGCTGCATCGTGCGCTCGAAGTCGTGGAAGCGGTCCTCGCTGAGCTTGAGCGACCGCCGGATCGACCGCCCGGCGTTGTTCACGACGAAGTCGAGGTTCTCGAAGTCCTCGGAGAGCTGCTTGGTCAGGGCGTCGATGGCGTGCAGGTCGGAGAGGTCGCACTGGTAGGCGTAGGCCGTGCCGCCCTGGCCCTCGATCAGCCGCTTGGTCGCCTGGAGCTTCTCGAGACCGCGGGCGATGAGGATCGGGATGCCGCCGGCCTTGGCGATCTGCACCGCGGTGACCAGCCCGATCCCCGAGGAGGCGCCGGTGATGACCACGGTCTTGCCCCCGAGCGCCTTGACGGTCGCGGAGTCGCTCGTGATCGAGTCGTCGAGCATCTCCTCCCAGTAGGACCACAGCGTGGAGGCGTAGGACTCCAGGTCGGGCACCGAGATGCCGGACCCGGCGAGGGCCTTGCCGGTGAACCGGGACGCGTAGACCGAGGAGAACGACACGTGCTCCAGCACCTCCGGGGGAATGCCGAGGCGGCCGATCGTCTGGCTCAGGGCGAGGTGCACCGGCGGCGTGCGAAGCGCGGCGCCGAGGAGGTTGGCCGGGCGCAGTGCCCGGGGGAGGAGGGCCGTGGGCAGCAGGCCGGTGACGCTGCGGTCCACGGGTACGGCGAACTGGGGTGACTTGGCCGCTGCCGCGAAGGTGTTGATGAGGTCGATGGTGCTGATCGGCTCCGGGTTGACCAGGTGGAAGGCTTGGCCGTCGAGACCGGGCTTGTGGGCGATGTGGTCCATCGCCTTCGCCACGTAGTCGACGGGCACCACGTTGGTGTCGCCGAGGTCGACGCCCACCAGCGGCATCCAGCCGGGCAGGGTGTCGCGCAGTCGCTTGAACAGCGGGAAGAAGTAGTAGGGGCCGTCGATCTTGTCCATCGCGCCGGTCTCGGAGTGGCCGACCACGACAGCGGGCCGATAGACGCGCCACGGCACGGTTGCCTCCTCGCGCACGATCCTCTCGGACTCGAACTTCGTGCGGTGGTAGGCCGACGGCAGCCGCTGGCCCTCGTCGAACATGGACTCGTCGTAGACGCCCCGGTAGTCGCCCGACGCCGCGACCGAGGAGACCTGGTGGAAGTGGCCGGCCTCGAGCTTGGCGGCGAGCCCGATGGCGTTGCGGGTGCCGCCGACGTTCATCGTCTCGTTCATCTCGTCCGAGGCGGTCATGTCGTAGATCGCGGCGAGGTGGAAGAAGTGGTCGATCTCGCCCGCGTGCGTGGTGATCCACTGCTGGCTGACGCCGAGGTCGGGCGACCCGAGGTCGCCGATCACCGGGGTGA
>JBKJON010000594.1:0-5467 GCA_046595715.1 Marmoricola sp. | reverse complement strand
CGAGGACGTCGTCGAGGGCCTCGACGCTGCACCGGCTGCCTTCCGCGGACTGCTCACCGGACGCAACTTCGGCAAGCTCCTGGTCCGCGTCTCTCCAGACCCGACGCTGTGAGTGGTGACCCCGAACCCACGGACGTGGGCGCTGTCACGGTCTCGATCGTGCGGCACGTGGCCCCTCAGCACGCCGCCCAGATGATCGCGTGGGTGCGTTCCGGCTCCTCGTTGGCCGAGCGGTTTCCCGGGTTCCTCGGCACCGGGTGGGTCCGACCGACGGCCGACTCCGAGGAGTGGCACATGCTCTACCGGTTCAGTGACCCCTCGTCGCTGGCGGCGTGGGAGTCCTCGCCTCAGCGGACGTGGTGGCTCGGTTCGGCCCAGGGAATCGTCGGGGAGTCGCTGCTGGAGCGTCGGACAGGGATCGAGGGGTGGTTCGACGAGCCGGCGTCGCGCGACGTACAGGACCTGCGACCCGCACCGACTGCACCACCGCGGTGGAAGCAGGGAATCGTCATCTGGATGACCTTCTTCCCCCTGAGCCTTGTCCTGGGCCTGCTGCTGGTGGCCACCGGCGTGGAGATGAACGTCGCCGTACGAACCCTGATCACCACCATCGTGGCCACGCCGATCATGATCTACGGACTCCTCCCCTGGATGACCAAGCAATTCGAGTGGTTCCTTAAGTCCGATGCGGGTAACTGAGCCCTGAAGCGACCCAACGCAAAGGAGTCAGCGATGCCGAAGGCATGGAGCGCCAAGCGCGAGCGTCAGTACGAACACATCAAGCAGGGCCTCGAGGACCAAGGACGCGATCAGGAGACCGCGGAGGAGATCGCTGCGCGCACAGTGAACAAGGAGCGCGCCCGCGCCGGGGAGTCGAAGGAGAAGAGCAGGACCTCCACCGACGACATCTCCTCGAGCCGTCGAGGCGGGCTGCGATCTCAGCGCGGCGCTGGCGGGCGGACGAAAGCCCAGCTCTACGCCGAGGCGAAGAAGAAGGGCATCGAGGGCCGCTCCTCGATGAGCAAGGCCGAGCTGGAGAAGGCCGTCGGGCGCTGACGGCCCCCAGTCACAGCCCCCGACTCACAGCCCCCGAGCCACAGCCCGGAATCACAGCTGGGCGTCGACCCCGACCCGCCACCGGATGCCGGCCTCGAGGAATCCGTCGATCTCGCCGTCGAGCACCGACTGCGGGTTGCCCGACTCGAACTCCGTACGCAGGTCCTTGACCATCTGGTAGGGGTTCAGCACGTAGTTGCGCATCTGGTCGCCCCAGCTGGCCATCACGTCGCCGCGGAGCTCGTCGAGGTGGGCCTTCTCCTCCGCCTTCTTCAGCACGAGCAGCTTGGCCTTGAGGATCACCATCGCCGACGCCTTGTTCTGCAGCTGTGACTTCTCGTTCTGGCAAGACACCACGGTGCCGGTCGGGATGTGCGTGAGTCGTACGGCGGAGTCGGTGGTGTTCACCGACTGGCCACCGGGGCCACTGGATCGGTAGACGTCGACGCGGACGTCCTCGTCGGGAAGGTCGATCTCGTCGGTCTGCTCCAGCACCGGGACGACCTCGACCGCGGCGAAGCTGGTCTGCCGGCGTCCCTGGTTGTCGAACGGGCTGATCCGCACGAGACGGTGGGTACCTGCCTCGACGCTGAGCGTGCCGTAGGCATAAGGCGCGTGGATCGCGAACGTGGCCGACTTGAGCCCGGCCTCCTCGGCGTAGGAGGTGTCGAAGACCTCGACGGGATATTTGTTGCGCTCGGCCCAGCGGGTGTACATCCGCATCAGCATCTCCGCGAAGTCAGCCGCATCCACCCCGCCCGCACCCGAGCGGATCGAGATGATCGCCTCGCGTGCGTCGTACTCCCCGGAGAGCAGGGTGCGGACCTCGAGCTGCTCGACCTGCTTGACCAGCTTCTTCAGCTCGGCCTCGGTCTCGGCAGCCGCCTCGGAGTCCTCCTCCTCGGCCGCGAGCTCGACCATCACCCCGAGGTCATCGAGCCGGCTCTCCATGGACACGAAGCGATCGAGCGTGCCCTGCAGCAACGAGAGACGCCCGGTCACGCGCTGGGCGTTGGCCTGGTCGTCCCACAGGTCGGGCACCGCCACCTGCTCACCGAGGTCGGCGATCTCCCGGCGCATGCCGTCGACGTCCAGGACGGAGCCGACGGTCTTCATCGTCGCCTGGAGCTGCTTGATCTCGTGTTCGAAGTCGGTGGATGCCACAAGGAGTCAGGTTACGGCTCGGGTGCAGCGAGTGTCGAAGACGGTCGGGCGCCAGCCCGTCGAGTGGTCGGCACGTAGGCCCCGAGAACGGGGGCGGCTACCCCGCGGAGAAGGACGATCGTGCTGTCCGTGGCCTCGCCCAAGGAGGCGAACAGCTCGTCGCTTCCCTGGGAGCCTCCCTCGCGGCCCCGCTCCTGCAGCTCGAGGCACTGCGGGCTGACCTTGACGGCCCTGAGGCTGGCGGCACTCTCCCGGAGCTTGTGCGCCGCCCGGGCGAGACCGGGCGCGTCGTCCGTCTCGATCGCCTGCCGGACGTCCAGGGAGTCCAGGGAGGCCTGGCCGCTGGCCACGAACGGGGCGATGGTGCGGTCCGCGAGGGGCAGGGCGTCGGCACCCGTCTGACGCAGCGACTCGAGACGAGAGGGGTCGAGGATCACGTCACCCTCGGCCGTGTACGACGCCTCGTCGAGGTCCTTGGCACGACCGTGGAGGCGCCGTCCCAGGGTCTCCTCGAGCAGCTCGGGCAGGGGAGCTTGGTGAGGAGGCGTCCATCTGCAGCAGCTGCAGGTCCATCACGATCGTGTCGTACCTCGTTGTCTCCGCGCCGGGGATCCGGGCCCCAGGCGGGCGCCTGGTGACGCCCCGACCTCACTCGCTCGGTGAGGGCTCTGTGCTCAGTCAGAGACGAGGACCACCGAGGCCGCGGTCCCCGTGACGCGCACGTCCGTCCCGACGCCGGGAACGTGCAGCGGCAGGTCCATCCGGGTGACGATCTGCACGACGACGGTGTTGTCCGTCGTCTCGACGAAGTAGCCGAGCCCCGGGAACCGACGCCGGATCCCGCTCACGGCGAAGTAGTCGGCGACGTAGCGGCGAGCGGTCGCAGGATCGATCTGAGCGCGCCGACCCAGTCCCTGGGTGTAGACCTCCTCGCCCTGGATGCCGTCCGTGGCGGCCAGGGCGGCAGCGTCGGCCGCCGAGTTGAGGCCCTGGCGCCGGAGGTAGGCCGCCGAGGCATCGACGACGACGGCCACCAGCAGGGCGACGACCACCGCGAAGCCGATGATCAGCGGCGTCACGGAGCCGCGCTCGTCACGTCTCATGGCCGCGCCTCGCGGAACGTGCCGTAGGGCGCCTCGTGCTCGGAGTCGACACGGATGCTGGGCGTGTTCGAGCCGAGGGCGGCCGGGACCAACGGCAGGTCCACCGAGGAGTGGATCTCCGCCCGGACCACGGACCCCGGTGTCAGGCAGTGGCGCGGGTCCGGACGACAGGTGATGCGCACCTCCGGGACCGCGTCGAGCCGCTGGTCCTGGTAGGCCAGCCGCACCGCGGCGCGTGCCCGGGCATAGCCGGTGGCCTGGTCGGGGGCGGTGACGAAGGCCCGGCCGGCGGACCTGGCCGCGGCCGAGGCGGCGTACGCCGAGCGCTGGGTGTCGAAGGCCGCCAGGACGATGTAGAGCATCGGCACGATCAGCAGGATCGCCAACCACACGAACTCGACCAGCGCTGTGCCGGACTCGTCACGGCGCCTGCGAAGGGCGGACCACGTCACGGCGCCGTCTCCTGGACGCCGTGCCCGGTGACCGACAGGTCGACCGCCGGACCCCACAGACCCAGTGGCGGCACCTCGGCGAGCACGGTGACGACGACGGTCTGGACGCCACCCACCCATTCCTGGCGGGCCGACACGTCTTGGGCGAACCGGTCGGCGATCGCCCCGCGCACCTGCTCACGGGTGCGGGCAGCCCCGTCCGCCGGGGTGCGGTCGACGTTCGCGCCGTAGCGCGCCCCCTCCGTGGCGGCGGCGGCCAGGGTGTTGCGGACGTGCAGCACCAGCCCGACCTGTATCAGGCCGAGCACGAGAGGCACGAGCACCAGGCTGACGAGCACGAAGTCGACGACCGCCGCTCCGGTCTCATCCCGCCGCCGCTCCTCAGCCGGAGACGGAGGAGAGCGCTTCACGCAGCATCGACCCGAGCTGGGAGCCGGCGATCGCCCAGAGACCGGCAACGAGGCCGGCCGTCATCACGGTGATCAGCACCCAGCCGGGAACGTCGCCATGTTGGTCACGGCGACGGTGCCGAAGTCCGGGGCGCATCAGGTGTCTCATCTCGATCTCCTCCTAGGGGACCACGAGGCGCAGGCCGACGAGGCCTGGCCAGAATGCGAAAACCACGACGACGGGCAGCACGAGAAAGACGACCGGGACCATCATCAGCACCTCGCGCCTCGCCCCGGACTCGATCAGGGCGCGGCGCCCGGCCTCTCGGACGTCCCCTGCCTGCGCATGGAGCACGTCGGACAACGGCGTGCCGCGCTCGACGGCGATCGCGATGCCCTGCGCAAAGCGGGAGACCACCGCCAGACCGGATCGCGAGGCGAGGTCGTCGAAGGCACGGGTGATCGGGGTGCCGGTGCGGACCTGGGCCAGGACGCGACCGAGCTCGGCGGAGAGCTCACCGTTCGTGCGGCGTACGACCCGGTCCAGCGCAGCAACCGGGCTCTCCCCCGCCGCGACCGCGAGCGCCAGCAGCTCGGCCACCGTGGGGAACTCCTGAAGGATCAGTCGCTCCCGATGGGCGACCTGAGCGGTCAGCCGGTTCTCCCGCAGCAGCACACCGAGGGCGAAGGCGAAGGCGCAGAAGATGAGCAGCGGCACCGAACGCTCCGGGGAGGCCGCAGCGACCATGCCCGAGGGCACTGCGACGAGGGCGAAGGCCACCAGTCCCCAGACCACCTGCTCGGCGCGGAACTGCGCGACGTCCATCTCGAGACCCGCTCGCTGCAACCGCAGTCTCACCGAGGCGGCGCCTCCGAGGACGCGCTCGATCGCGTTGCCCGCCGACGAGAGGACCGGTCCGAAGACCTCGGCGAAGGCGTTGGTCGAGACCACGGGCGAAGGCAGGCTGTCCGGCAGGGGCAGGTCCCGGAGGTAGGGCAGCACCCGCACGGCCAGCGGCGTACGGCGCGCCTGTAGCGCCGCTGTGGCCACGAGCCAGAGGCCGAGCCCCAGCCCGGCGCCGAGCACTCCTCCGAGGAACAGGGTCACGAGAGGATCCGCCTCTCTGTCGGTAGCCGCCCGATGCGGACCATGGCGCGGTAGGCGATCGCGCAGAGCACCGCACCGCCGACCAGGACGACGACCCCCGAGGTGGTGGAATAGCGCTGGATCACCTCCGGCTGGAAGCACATCATCAGCAGCACCAGCCAGGGCGCTGCGACGGCGAGCCGGGCGCCGTTGACG
>JBKJON010000495.1:0-29829 GCA_046595715.1 Marmoricola sp. | reverse complement strand
GCCGAGCTCCGTCTGGTGGTCGACCCGGCGACGCGCGGCCGCGGGATCGGCCGCAAGCTCGCCCAGCACGCGGTCGCCCACGCCGTGAGGTCCGGATTGCTGAAGGTGGTCGTCGAGGTGCCGGCGGCCCAGCCGCGGATCACCGAGATGTTCCTGGACCTCGGCTTCACCGGCGAGGCGCTGCTGCGGGACCACTTCCGGGACCGGAGCGGCCGGCTGCAGGACCTGATGATGCTGGCCTACCTCGTGGAGCAGACGTTCGACGCGCTCAGCGCGGTCGGCATGGTTGACGTCCTGGAAGGGCAGTGACATGAGATTCCTGGACAGCTTCCGGCTCGACGGCAAGCTCGCCGACGCCAGTCAGCGATACGACGCGAGGGTGGCCGCATGAGCATCAAGCACGCCTCCTGCGGCGACGTGGAGCTCGCCTACGAGACCTTCGGTGTCGCCGGCAACCCGCCGCTGGTGCTGGTGATGGGGCTGGCCACCCAGATGCTCGGCTGGCCCGACGAGTTCTGCGAGACGCTCGCCGACGGCGGCTTCCACGTGGTGCGGTTCGACAACCGCGACATCGGGCTGTCCACGCACCTCGACGAAGCCGGGATGCCGGACCTCTCTCCTCTTTTCGCGGGCCAGCCGATCACCTCGGCGCCGTACTCGCTTGCGGACATGGCCGATGACACCATCCGTCTGGTCGACGCCATCGGGCTGGGCCGGGTACACCTCGTCGGCGCCTCGATGGGCGGAATGATCGCGCAGGAGGTGGCGCTGCGACATCCCGAACGGCTGCTGAGCCTGACCTCGATCATGTCAACAACCTCCCCGAGCGTCGGCCCACCGACTCCCGCGGCGAGCGCAGCCCTGTTCAGCCCTCCGGCGACGACCGAGTCCGAAGCCGCAGAGCGCGCGATCGCGGTCTATCGGGTGATCGGCTCGCCGGGGCATCCCCTCGACGAGGTCGCCCTGTCCGCGCGCGCACAGGAGTCCTTCCGCCGCGCCAACGACCCGGCCGGCGTGGCCCGGCAGCTCGCCGCGATCCACGCCTCCGGTGACCGGACCGAGCGACTGCGCCGACTGGGTGTGCCCACGCTCGTGCTGCACGGGGAGGACGACCCGCTGGTGCAGGTCGACGGTGGCCGAGCCACCGCAGCCGCGGTGCCCGGGGCACGCCTGGTGACCTGGCCGGGAATGGGACACGACCTGCCACGCGGGATGTGGCCCCACATCATCGGAGAGATCACCGCCCACGCCGGGCTCGCCTGAGCCCGTCCACCAGAAGAATCCCTGACGCTGACCCTCGAGCGGCACTGGGGAATTGAGCGCACCCGCGCAGCCTGGGCCATGAGCAGCAGCCTGTCCCAGGCGCGCCGCCCGTGGTGCGCGGCCCGTGGCGTGCGTTCTGCAGGTGGCAGCATGCAGGGATGAGCGCGCGTTTCCTCGACCTGGCCGACCCGGCGTGTGACGTCACCTCGGCTCGCGTGCATGCAGCCCGAGAGGCCGACTGGTACGTCGAGACCAGCTATGGCTGGGCGGTGCTGCGGTATGCCGAAGCCAGTGCTCTGCTCACCGACCGGCGCTTCAGGCAGGGCAACGCGCGCTGGCCCGAGCAGAACGGCGTTCATGACGGTCCCTTCGTCACCTGGTGGCAGGAGGTCTTGCTCAGCCTCGATGGCCCCGATCACGCGCGCTTGAGACGGTTGCTGATGCCGGCCTTCCGGCGGCGCTCGATCGAGGCCATGCAGCCTGCATTCCAGGACCTCGCGCACCAGTTGATCGACGACTTCGCGCCCCGGGGCCGAGTGGAGCTCGTCTCGGAGTTCGCCGAGCCCTACGCCGCACGGATCCTCTGCGTCCTGCTGGGGCTGCCCACCGACGAGTGGGCCCAAGTTGCGCACTGGGCGGACGACCTGGGCAAGTCCTTCGGGACCAACCTCCGCGAGGATCTACCCCGCATCGAGACGGCGCTGACCGGGCTGACGGCGTACGTCGACGAGGTGGTCGGTGACCGCGCCGCACATCCTCGCGAGGACCTGGTCACGACGTTGCTGCAGGCCCACGAGGGTGAGGCTCGGTTGAGTCGTCGCGAGCTGTCGGTGTCCTTGGTGTTCTTGGCCTTCGCGGGCATGGAGACCACGCGCAACCAGCTGGGTCTGGCGCTGCAGACGTTGCTGGCGAATCCGGACCAATGGCAGCTGCTCGGAGAGCATCCGGAACTCGGGCAAGCGGCCGTCGAGGAGGTGATGCGGGTCAACCCGACCGTGACGTGGGTGACCCGCGAGGCGATCGAGGACGTCGAGCTCAACGGCTTGCACATCCCGGCCGGCGGGATCGTGCAGGTGCTCTCGCACGCCGCCGGCACTGACCCGCGAGCGGTGGCCTCACCGGCGTTCGACCTGACCCGGGCCGGGGATCGTCCGCCGCACCTGGGCTTTGGCGGCGGAGCCCACCATTGCCTGGGCCACTTCGTCGCTCGCACCGACATGGCCGTTGCTCTTCCGTTGCTCGCCCGCCGGATGCCTGACGCCGTGCCGGACGGCCTCGGCCGCTGGCTGCCAGTCTCGGGCAATACCGGGGCGCTGGAGTTCCCGATCCGGTTCACGCCCACCCCGGCGCTGTCCTCCGACGAGGCGCAGCCAGGTCCTCACTGAGGGCAGCACTCGGGTGCCACCTCAGCGCGAAGATCTGCACAAGGTGGTCATCAACCTGGTCGTCTTGTTCTCGGCTGACCGCGTAGTAGACCTGCTCAGGTGCCGCGTAGTAGCGAGCGCCCCGGCACAGCGGGCAGAGGTCGGCTTCGGGCCCACGTGGAACAACAGCGTGATGCTCTCACTCCGGCGTCTGGTCCGCGATACGAGGCAGCACCTGCGTCTCGTCGTCGGGACCTGTGGGGTGCGGAGGTTGGACGGACGGCCGATGCCGGGCGTTGGAGCGAGCGGGGCGGCGGTGCTGGGGAGCCAGACGCAGCTGGCGGCGTACCCGCTCATCCAGCGCGAGCTCGTGCTGCAGCCGCCGGATAGTGGCGCGGGTCGCGGCGTAGAGCTCGACCACGTCAGCAGGTTGTGGGGCGGTCAGCGCGGCGTCGATGCGGGTCCGGGCGCGGAGCATGCAGTCCTGGGCGTCCTGCAGACGAACGACGTCGGCCGCGCTCAGGTTGACCTGAACGTCACCCTCGTGACGGACCAGCTCGCCGAACGCGTCGGTGCCCGCCGCCAGCTCGCGAAAGGTCTTCGCCAGGTCGCGAAGCACGTGGCTCGCGGAGTCTTCGCCCAGCCACTCGCCGTCGGAGGCGTCGGCCACCGAGCGCATCAGGCCCCGGACCGCCACTGCCGAGTGCTCGAGTGCCTCGAGGCCTTGGCGGAGGCCGGGCTCGACGTGCGGCGTACGGACGGCGCGCACGTTGAGGCGCCGCCCTTCCTCTGCCCGAAGCAGCGCGGCACCGACCTCAGGGATGTTGTGGGTGATGCGCCTGGCGTCGTCGAGCCACTCCCGGGCGGAGCTGGACAGGTGCTGTGGCTCTCCCTTCGCGACGGCGTCGAGCCCCTCGGCCGCCCTGACCAGGAGCTCGCTGACCGCGTCGGCCAAACCATCGATAGCGCGCCCGGCGTCGGAGCTGCCGACCTTCGGCGGGAAGACCAGGGTGGCGACGATGCCCACCGCTGCGCCCACCAGGGTCTCGGTGATGCGCTGCCACGCCGCTGCCTCTGCGCCGATCGCGCCGACTCCGAGGACGAGCATGGCGCTGATCGCCACCTCGACGAGGTTGGAACGCAGGCGCAGGAACTGGCCGATGGTGATGGAGATCAAGATGAGGACGCCCAGGCTCCACCACTCGAGTGGGACGACGCTGGCGAACCCGACGGCCAGGGCTACCCCGGCCACGACCGCGACCACTCGGTCGAGTCCGCTCGCGAGCAGCGAAAGTGGTGTCACCTGAACCACCAGCATCGCGGTCAGCGGCGCTAGCAACGGCTGAGTGCCTGGGAAGGACAGGGACGCCGCCACGTAGGCGAAGGTCGCCGCGACCGTGATGCGCAGCGACCACAGCACCGAGGCGCGGCCGTCACGACGTACGCGCGCCACCTCCCGGGAGACGAAGCCCCGCCACCATCGAGTCACGTCCTCATTGTGCAACCGTCGCTCCAGAGTTGGGCACCTGGTGGACACAGAACATCAGCTGCCGGATCACGTCGTCGTTGCAGTGATCCTTCCGCTGCGGGGTCGGCGGCAGATGGCTCGAACTGAGGGCCTTGAATGGCGGGACGTGTGGTGACGCTCCGCGTTTGCGTCAGCCCAGCCGTGAAGGATCGACGTTCTGGCGGGAGAGAAGGTAGTAGTCGCCGATCACATCGCCCAGCAGCGCGCCCGCGGTGATGTCCCCTGGGAAGTGTCCGGCCATGTACACCCGCGAGAAGTCGACCTGTGCCTCCATTGACTCGTACTCTGCGACGCGACCCGGATCCAGCGCACCGAGGAACGTGCGCGACGCGGCAGCTGCCGTGGCGTGGCGTGACGGGTAAGAGCAAGGGCACTGTTGCCCCGCCGTGATCTTGTGGTCCGGACGCAGGGAAGGCATGCGGACGTAGGGTGCGGAGGATCCGTACTTGGCGCCGAGGTTGTCGGAGACCGTCTTGGCGAGCTTGAGCAGAGCCTTCTCGTCGTTCTTGCGACTGGTCCGTTCCTGGGAGGCGAGGAGCTCGCCCTGGTCATGGGCGTAGAGCTTCCAGATGTCCTTCTTTCCGTAGGTCTCCAGCCAGGTGGCGGCTGTCACTCCCTGTGGGGTGCGCGTGGACTTGAGTCGAACCACCTGGTTCATCTCTGAGGCCAGGTTCGTGGGTGGGGCGGGGAAAGTCTTCTCCAGCCACGAGGTGAACACGGCATCTTGTCGGGAGGAGCCATGCGCCGCGGCCCAGCTGCGCACCATCGTGGCCGCCTGTGCGCGCTGTGTGGCGACTGCGGCGGCGGTGGCCTGGGCTTGGACGAGTGTGAACAGGGTCGGCGGAGGCGCGGCCTCGATGCGGTCCTTGGCCGAGAGGTTCTTGTTCGAGGTGCTGCCCCATGACCCGGGCAGGTGGTTCGGCCCGAGGAGGCCGACGAGGATGGCGATGGCCGCCAGGACGGCCACGGCCAGGAACCGGGGGCTGATCCGGGTCTTCATGCGCTCTCCAGGTGGGCGTCGAAGCAGGCGGGTTGTGTGTGGGCGGGTTCGACGTGCAGCTCGCGACCGACCATGCGGCGAACGTCGTTGTCTGCGATCCGGTCGTCGGTCAGTGTGATGCCGGCGGCGTACTTGCTGAACGAACGGGGACGGTGCCCGAGACCAAGCAGCAAGCGGTCGGCTGCACCGGGCCGGAGGCCGCCCTTGGTCTCGACGATGAGAGTGTCGGCGTCCAACCGCACGACCCGGCCGGCGCGCTCGCTACGGACCGCAGTGTCGATCGTGACACGCTCTCCACGGTCTAGGTCAGCGAGTGTGGCTCGCCGGTAGGTGACTTCGAGGGTGGGGGCGACCTGGCCGACGTCGCCGAATCCCCACTGCTGAAGCTCACTGCGAAGGAACGCTCCACCGGACTCGGTGAGTTGGCCGTAGTCGGAGCCAGCGACCGGATGGAACTGCTTGGAGGTGAGCCCGCTGCCGTCGCGGACCTTGACCTCCATGCGGCAGAAGCCGTCCTCGACGTAGAGGCGGCTGCGTGCCTTCCACCGGCGGCGGCGTTGCTGGACGTGTGCGCGACAGGTGAGTAGGTCGGCCGTGTCGAAGTAGGTCGACCGGTAGGAGGTCCAGCGACGTCGTTCGATCTCCAGAACGGAGACCTCGTCAACCAGTCCCTCGACCAGTTGCTGGGCTGCCGTGACTGGGACGACGTACTTGCGGTCAACCCGGACGGTGGTGGCCGCAGAAGCGATGACGTCCTCGAGCGTGGCAGGAACCAACCGGGTCAGGTCGAGGAGCTCAGCCACGCGTCCCGACCTCCACGTCCGAACCCGTCATCGGGGCGGCTGGCCGGTCAAGCTCAGGATCGGCGATGTCGCGCCAGTTGATCCAGGCCTCCTCTATCTCGCGCCGAACGGCTACGACGGTGGTCTCACGCACATAGTCGACCTGCTCGACCACCACGGCCACTGGGTCGGCGCCCAGCCGCTGAGCGACGGCCGCACGGACCTCGGCAGGTGAGGTCAGGGCCTGGTCCAACGTCATCCGCAGCACGCGCGTAGGAGTCCGCATCCGGGAGTCGTCGACCAGCCACATCGCAGCCAGGACCACGAGGTCAAGGGACAGGACCAACCACAGGTGGCGTTCGGGAAGACCGTTGACCAGCGCCAGCACCAGGGCAGTGAACGTGTAGGACACGTCCTTGACGCTGAATGCTGCGCTTCGCAGCCGGACGAGGCTGAGCAGGCCGAACAGACCAAACCCGACCCCGGCAGGGAAGTGTCCCGCACTGATCGCCTGCAGAGCCGCGAACAGTCCGATGTTGAGGGTCACGAAGACCATCGTCATCTCGGGTGCCGCCGCCCGACGGCGGTAGAGCCACCCGATCAGGATCAACATCGCCAGGACGTCGAGTCCCAGGCCGACCAGTGTTGTCTGCACGCATTGCTCCTCATCGTTCTTCCAGTCTTCATGACCAGTTCACTTCACGACGCTAGGGAGGCAACCTTGCAAAAGGATGAACGGGACCAACCCCGCAGGAACAGTGTGTGACCGGCGCCTGCCCTGGGGTCTCGAAGCCTTCATGGTGTGGTCATGTAGAACCTCTAACGTCGCTGGTATGACCGTCCAAGCGCACCTCGGCAGCAGCGCGCTCCCCGTGCGCGTTGCAAACCCGACGGTTGGCGTCGCACCACATCCGATCGATGCCCCGGGTTTCGCGCGACTCAACCGGTCCGCTCGCCGACACTCGGTGCTCCTCGCCTGCCTGGCGACCCTCGGGGTGCACCTGATGTCCCTGACCCGGGAGCTGGGTGTCGACGAGGGCGGGTTCGCCGTCGTTGCTCGCAACGCGAACGCCACCGGGCCCTACCTGTACGGCCCACTGTGGGTCGACCGTCCTCCGGGACTGATCGCGGTGTTCTCCCTGGCGCAACATCTGGGACCGTTCGGTGTCCGGATCATGGCGGCGCTTCTGGCGGTGGTCCTGGTCGCGGCGGTTGCGGCTGCCGCCGGTGCGGTCGGTGGGCGGACCTCCGCCCGCTGGGCTGCCTGGACGGCGTTCGCGTTGGCGTCCTCAGCGCTCCTGGAGGCTCAACGCCTCAACGGTGAGCTGGCAGCGGCCACCTTCGTGGCGATCTCGGTTGCTGCCGTGGTCCGTGCTGTGCGGGTCTCGCCCAAGCGGACCCACACGATGGTGTGTGGTGTGGTTGCGGGAGCCGCGGCGATGTCCGCGGTGTTGATGAAACAGAACTTCCTTGATGCCTTCGTCTTCGCCGGGGTCCTCCTCGGGTTGGGAAGTGTGACTCGAGCCAACCGTTTGACCTACCGACTCCCGCAGGTGTTGATGACCGCTGGGACGCTCCTCGCCGGCGCTGCGATTCCTGGCGCAGCGGCAGTTCTCTGGGCTGTCTCCCACGGTGGCGTCAACGCGCTCCTCTACGCCGCTTTCGGGTTCCGAGGCGATGCCGCGGCGGTGATCGCGCAAGCCTCATTCCAGGCGCCGCTGCGCAGACTCGGGGCGCTTGCCGTCGTGGCGCTCCTGTCCGGCCTGCTGCTTCTGCTGGGCCACCTCGTGGTGGCGCATCGACGGCGGTTGCGGCGGTTGGACCCGCTGACGTGGGCCGTGGTCGCCACCACCGGTGTGGAGCTCGTCGGTGTCGCAGGAGGGGAGAACTTCTGGTCGCACTACCTGATCGGGCTCATTCCGATGATCGCGGTCTCCGCCGGTCTCGCCGTCCACCACCGGATGCCGGGAGCTGGCTGGACTCGCCGACTGGTCGTGCTGATGGCCGTGTCCACGGCCGTGGTCTCACCGGTCGCGGCCGTCTCGGCCGCCCACACACCCAGTGCGGCGTACACAGCCGGACGATGGGTGGCCGCGTCCGCGGGCCGAGCCGACACGTTGACCGTGACGTGGACCCACGCCAACGTCATCAACGCCTCTGGGCTGCGGCCCGCCTACCCGTTTGCATGGAGCCTCCCGCTGCGAACCCTTGATCCGCACCTGAACCTGCTCATCACCACCCTGAAGGGGCCGGACGCGCCGACCTGGCTCATCCGGTGGGACCCCGCACACCCGTGGGGCCTGGATCCAGGGAACCGGGTGGACGGGGTCTTGCATGAGCACTACCGAAACGTCGCGACCGTGTGCGGACGCCAGGTGTGGCTACACGAGGGTGTGACCAGACAACTGGCACCGACGCCGACGGCCTCAGCCTGCGGGGCGGGCGCGCGGTGAGCTGGTTCATGCTGATCAACGACTTCGCTCGGGCCACACCCTGGCTGCACGTGCCGGCGCGCCTGTTCGCCCAGTACGGCATCGTGGGGTTCGCAGGCGTACTGCTCTGGTCCTGGTGGTTGGCCCGGAGAATCCCCGGCCCACGAGCGATGACAGCGGCCCTGTGGGCACCCGTAGGCGCCATGCTCGCCATTGGCCTGAACCAGCCGCTCGGTCGCCTGGTCGCCGAACCTCGACCCTTCACAACGTTCCCCGACGCTCTCGTGCTCGTCTCGCGAAGCACGGACTATTCGTTCCCCAGCGACCACGCGGTGATGGCCGGTGCGGTTGCCGCCGGCGTCCTCCTGGCCCTGGGGTGCCGCCATCGGCTCACCGTGGTGACCCTCATGGCAGGTCTGGCGATGGCATTCACGCGGGTCTACGTCGGAGCGCACTTCCCTCGTGACGTCATTGTCGGGATCGCGTTCGGTGCCGTGGTCTCCACGTCGGGATACCTCCTCCTGCGCCGCGTGCTGGAACCCCTGATCACCCGTTTGCGGGCCACCCTCCTGCGTCCGTTCCTGACCGCCCACCCTTCCCACGTGCCGACAAGGGAGCCGTCTGATGTTTAGTTCGATCGCCTCTCACATCTTGGACCTGCCGCCGTGGGCCGCGTTGCTGGTCGTCTTCGTAGTGCCGGCTTTGGAGTCTTCGGCCTTCGTGGGGTTCATCTTCCCCGGTGAGCTCGCCCTGATCCTCGGCGGCGTCCTGGCCTCACAAGGCAAGGTTCCACTCGCTGCGGTGATCCTCGCCGGGATCGCCGGTGCCGTGGCCGGGGACAGCATCGGATACGGGTTCGGTCGACGTTTCGGGCGAGGTCTGCTGAACTCGACGGTGGGCCGGTTCGTCAACCATCGACACTTCGACCGCGCCGAGAACTATCTGGCGGACCGAGGCGGACTGGCCGTGTTCTTCGGCCGGTTCACTGCGGCGCTCCGGGTGATGATTCCTGGCCTGGCAGGCATGTCCGGGCTCAGGTATCGCACGTTCTTGGCCTACAACGTGGCCGGCGCCCTCATCTGGGGAACCATGTCAGTCCTTTTCGGCTACCTGGGCGGGAACGGCTGGCGCCGCGTCGAACACGTCGCCTCGGGGGTCGGCCTGGCTGCCCTCGGCGTCGCCGTGCTTGTCGCGACTACCGCCTATCTGCGACACCGCAGACGGCAACCACCCCACCAGTCACCTCCACCACGCAGAACTGCCAGGACCGCGCCCACCCACCCCCAGAGCACCTCACTTCAACGCACCGTCGTGGTCATCCCGACCTACAACGAGGCTGACAACGTCGTTCGGGTCATCGACGAGGTGCGGGCCGCGGTCCCAGCGGCCGACATCCTGGTCGTCGACGACAACAGCCCCGACGGCACAGCACACCTGGTGGCGACACACCCCGGCCGGGCCGCCCCCGGACGCGAGACACCCGGGCGTGTCCACCTGATGCAGCGGCCTGAGAAGAGCGGGCTCGGCGACGCCTACCGCGCCGGGTTCGCTTGGGCGCAGGCTCGCAACTACGACGTCATCGCCCAGATGGATGCCGACCTCTCTCACCCGCCGGGACGGATCCCTGCGCTCCTCGAGGCACTGGCCACAGGAGAAGGGGCGGACATCGCCATCGGGTCCCGCTACGTGCCGGGCGGCGATGTCTCAGGCTGGTCCTGGTCCCGGCGGCTGATCTCGTGGGCAGGCAACATCTACGTCCGTCTCGTCCTGGGACTACGAGTCCATGACACCACCGCCGGGTTCAAGGCCTTCCGCGCAGACGCGTTGCTGACCATCGGCGTGATGACCTCGTCCTCGAACGGCTACTGCTTCCAGATCGAGAACACCTGGCGTGCAGTGCGCCTTGGACTCCGTCTGGTCGAGGTTCCCATCACCTTCACCGACCGGACCGCCGGTACCTCGAAGATGTCGCACGCCATCGTGGTCGAAGCCCTTGGTCGGGTGCTGGCCTGGCGGTGGGATGAGGTCATGCACGGTCACGCGCCGGCCGCGAGCATCGAGACCCAGGTAGACCTCACCCAGCCTGGCCCGGACGCTGCGGACGGGCGGGGACCTGGCCATGTTGCTGCGTGAGCTCACGGGGCGTCTACTGAATGGCCTCGGTCATCGGTTACTGACGCCTGAGGTGATGACCTTCATGGCCGTGGGCGGAGCGGGGTACGTCATAGACGTCGCAGCCTTCAACCTGCTCCTCGGCAACGGCCCCTTGGCCGGTCACGACCCCACGCTGGCGCGGATGGCGGCCGTACTCATTGCGATGTGCGTGACCTACGTCGGCAACCGCACACTGACCTGGCGAGGACAGCCCGGCGCCAACCGGCGACGCGAGGTCGGCCTGTTCATCGTGTTCAACATCGTCGGCTTTGGCTTCTCCGCGATCACCCTAGCCATTTCCCACGACCTACTAGGCCTCACGAGCCGCCTCGCCGACAACATCTCGGCCAACGTGTTCGGGCTGGCACTCGGGACCATCTTCCGCTACCTGACCTACAAGAGGTTCGTGTTCGCGACCCCGCGCGACGGCGCGGATCTCGGCGTCCTCCTCGAGGAATCCAATGGCTCGGCAGACCGCGTGTTTCTAGACAGTTGCGGAAGCGGACAGGGCGTTTCATCGGTAGCTCGAGTTGCCTGACGACGAATCGACACGTTCACCGTCCGCGACCTCTGGGAACGAGGTGCTTACGCTGAGCGGCATGCATGTGTTGGTCGTGGAGGACGAGCCCCGCATGGTGGAGCTCATCTCCGGTTACCTCACCGCCCAGGGGGACACCAGCTTCGGCTGCCACGATGGCGTCACTGGTCTGGAGGCCGCCCGCCGCCCTGACGTCGACGTCGTCGTGCTGGACCTGATGCTTCCCGGCATTGACGGACTCGAGGTCTGCCGCAGGCTGCGCGGCGAGGGCAACGACGTGCCCGTGCTGATGCTGACCGCGCGTGGCACCATCGCCGAACGCGTCACCGGTCTGGAGGCTGGCGCCGACGACTACCTGGTCAAGCCCTTTGCCCTCGAGGAGCTCCATGCCAGGTTGAAGGTGCTCTACCGACGCCGCGCACCCGCGGACGGGCAGCTCACGGTGGGCGACATCGTCATGGACCTCCCACGACGCCGGGTGTGGGTTGCCGGCCAGGAAGTCACCCTTGCTCGACGCGAGTACGCGATGCTCGTCTCGCTGGCCGAGAGCCGGGGTCGCGTGGTCAGTCGGTCGCGGCTCTACGGCGATGTGTGGGATGACGAGATCGACATCCGCAGCAACGCCCTCGACGTACATATGTCCAGGCTGCGCGGTCACCTGGCGTCGTCGCATCGTGTCAGGATCACCACGCTGCGCGGTGTCGGGTACCGGCTCACCGAGCGTCCCGCGTGAGTACATCGACACGACCCGTCGCGAGGCCCGAGATCGGGCTGTGGCGACGCCTCGTCGGTCATCGACCGATCGTCACCCGGCTGGTGCTCGCCGTCACCGGGGCTATGACTGTGGTCCTCCTCGCCACGGGTGGCTTCTTGTACTGGCGGGTGGAGTTCGCCCTGAACCGTCAGCTCAACCAGGACCTGTCGGCCTACCGGGAGGTCGTGGAACGGGCGGTCGCCACGGGTGCTGCGTTGCCCTTGGACACCCCGGGGCAGACCTATGAGGTCTACGACTCGTCCAGCCACGTCCTCGAGGGGAACGCAACGGTGCGGCTCATTGACGACGACACCCTCGCCGAGGCTGAGCGTGCAGGTCATGCCCAGCTGGATGTCGGCCACCTCCTCCCCGCGATCGACCACCCGTACCGCGTCGTCGCGACCAAGGTGTCCACCAGAGAGGGTGACGTCGTTGTCGCCTCAGCCATCAGCAAGCACAAGCACGACGAGGCGCTCCGTGAGCTGCTCCTCCAGCTCCTCATCGCCGACCTGGCAACCCTCGCAGCCGCAGCGGTCGTCGGCTACGGCACCGCGCGCGCCGCACTGAACCCGGTCGAGAAGTACCGGGTCGCGGCCGAGAGGGCGAGAACCGACACCGACCTCCATCTGCCGGTGCCGGACGGCCGAGACGATGAGCTTTCGCGCCTGGGCGACACGTTCAACCATCTATTGGCCCGAATCGCCCGGGCCAACGAACGCGAGCGTCAGTTCTTGGGCGATGCCTCGCACGAGCTCCGCTCACCACTGGCGCTGATGCGCACTGAGCTGGAGTGGGCTCTGATGCAGTCCACGAACGACCCACAGCAGACCAGGTCCTCGTTGGAGTCCCTGCAGGGGCAGGTCGAGCGTCTGATCGGGGTCTCGAATGCGCTGCTCGATCTCGAGGAGCTTCGCGCGACCTCGGGCACACCTCAGGGCCACGTCGAGCTCGCGCCTCTAGTCGCTCGCACGGTGTCGCGATTCGCGCTCGAGCTCGAGACGCAGGACAGGTCACTCACAGCTGATGTCTCACCGACGCTGGAGATGGCCGGAAACCCACAGTGGGTCGAGCTGGCGGTCGGCAACCTGATCTCCAACGCGCTGCGCTACGGCGAAGGCGCTGTCCGGGTCATCGCAACGGCCGACCGGTCAGCCACCCGGATCACGGTCACCGATGAGGGGCCAGGTTTCCCCAGCGGCTTCGTAGACAAGGCCTTCGACCGGTTCACCCGGGCAGAAGCCAGCCGCACCACGGGCGGGACCGGCCTCGGCCTGGCCCTGGTGCAGGCCGTCGCCGAAGCTCACGGCGGCCAGGCCACGATCAGCGGGGCCGCCGTCACTTTGGTGTTGCCACACACGGATGCGGCCCCGGGCATGAGGTGGGCAGATGGACTCGGGATCAGTCAGTGAGGAGCCTGTCTTACCCTCCGTGGCCTGACGGTCTCAGGAGACCACGAACGCCTGGTACATGCCGTCGGCGTAGTGGTTGGGCAGGTTGCAGACCAGCTCGTAACGGCCCGCGGGCAGGGTGAGCGTGGTCCACCCGGCTGAGCCGGAGGTGATGCCCTCTCCGGAATCAGCGCTGCACGAGCTGGAGGCCTCGCCTAGGCTCCCCGCCTCGTTGACCCTGCCGTTGGCGCCCACGGCGCGCTGCCCGGCGGGCACGCCCACGGCCAGGGGAAGTACGACGACCTCATGGGTGCGCCATCCAAGGTTCGACACCACGAGGCTCACCTTGCCGGCAGCGACCCGTGTCGTCGAGGCGAGCAACCTCATGCGGGCCCCCATGGGAGCTACCCCGTTCATCATCTTCGTCATGCCCATGTCGCCCAGGGCGACCTCGACCCGGGTGCCAGCCAGGAAGGCGGGGGGACTGCACGTGCTCAAGGAGGAGCGGTACGCCGACCCGTTGCCCATCATGCCGGAGCCCGTGCCATCCCCTTGGTTCCCGGAGCGCGTCGGCTCGCTGGAGCAGCCGGTCAACACCAGGGCAGCGATCAACGGTGCCAGGGAGAGCAGTCGGTGGCTGCGTCGCGACGGTGTCATGACGCCATTGCATCCCGGTTGACCGAGACGAGGCAGGGCCATAGGTCACGCGACCCCGGACAAATTGCCCCTCGACCCCGGACGTCGCGTGGACTTCGAGGGCATGGCGGGCTGGAGTGCAGGAGATGGAAGGATCACCGATGCCGGGCAGAGCAGGAAGGACGCGGCGGTCGTCGACGACGCCCGCGGTGAATCGGCGGCTGGTGTCTCCTGTCGGAGCAGCCTGTCCGGTTGAAGAACCTCTGGAACCGCGTTCGCGCAGGTCAGGGCCGGTTTCTGCGAGTTGAAACCGCATCAGCAAAGCGTCTGACTTGTTCAGGGGGTCTCCACTTCGGCCGTGTGGTGTTCAGACCTGTATGCGAACGTGGAAGCTTCGAAGACACCCTGAGCGTTATAGACCAAGTCCGTGCGGAGATCAGGTTTTTGGGTGTGGCGGTCGGGGTAACAGATCTTTTGGGACATTGCTCGTGGGTGGCGGTGGCCCCCCGTTGAAGCCAACGACGGATGCCTCTCCAAGGGTGCTCGAGCAACCGTGGCACTCACTCTCCAGCTGTCTTCCCAGAAGACATCACAAGGACGGTGAGCGTGATGACGACCTTTACCCAGCCCACTCCAACAATGGTGAGTCGCGAGCCCGCCTCGGGTGATCGGTGCCAACGCACCCGTGAGCTCTTCTCACTGGCACTCTCGAGCGACTCCGAGGACGAACGCCGTCACCTGATCGACACCGTCATCGAGATGCACCTGGGTCTTGCCTACCGGGAGGCCGCTCGCTACCAGTCGCGCGGAATCGCCCTCGATGACCTGAAGCAGGTGGCGGCACTGGCGTTGACCAAGGCAGCGCACAGGTACGAGGTGACCAGCGGACACGACTTCATCTCCTACGCCGTGCCCACCATTCGGGGAGAGCTGCGCAAACACTTCCGCGATCGTGGATGGATGGTCCGTCCTCCACGTCGGATCCAGGAGCTGCAGGCTCGCGTCAACGCCGCAGAAGCCGAGCTCTCTTCCCGACTTGGTCGCTCTCCGAAACCTTCCGAGGTCGCCGAGCACCTGGAGGAGCCCCTCGAGGCGGTGATCGAGGCATTGGCCAATGAAGGTTGCTTCGTGCCGACTTCCCTGGACTTTCCGTCTGGACAGGACGGAACCTTCACCCTCGGTGACCTGTTGCGCTCTGACGGTGACGAGCACGAGCGTGCCGACGCGCGCCTCATGCTGGAATCCAAGATGGAGCGGCTCAAGGAACGTGACCGCCTGATTGTGGGTCTGCGCTTTTGGGACGGGTTGACTCAGCGTGAGATCGCGGATCGGATCGGCGTTTCCCAGATGCAAGTCTCCAGATTGCTCACCCGCATCCTCAGTCAGCTCCGGCAGGGCATCGGCGAGCTGGACGCCGCGCAGACCGACCGACGGGCCCGTTGACTGGACGCGACGGTGGCGGCCAGCGATGTCCCCGTGCTCAGTCTGCTGCGCGAGCTGGAGACGTTCGGACTCTTTCGGCCAGGCATCGGCGACGGGGTCGCGCGGCCACGGACTGGGCGAGGCAGGTGCCCAACGGGTGCGCGACTACGACGCCGTACCGCCTCTCCGCTGACCTGCTCTCACAGGAGACGTCCGCCTACGACCTCGCCACCGTGCTCGCTCTGGGCAACAACGTCGCCGGCTGCAGTCGAACGCTGGATCGAGCGGCGAACAGGCCGAGCGCGTTCGCCAGCCGCCAGTTCCAGTGAAGGATGGCGTTGCAGCATTCACCCGTTGGGCGACACCCTGATAGAAACGAGAGGCGTCCGGTGGAGGAGGTGACGATGTGACCAGCGACTCGGGAGCGCACACCGTTCTGGCCATGGCCGAGGGTGAGGCGTTCGGCTCGCTGCGGCAGCGACCGACGTCTCGGGAGGAGCGGTTCGCTCTCGGCCGAGCGTTGCGCAAGCAGGTGCCCCGGAAGTCACTGGGGCGATGGGAGGCAACGGCTGGCCGGCGAGACCCGGTCCAGCTGATACAGCAGTCACATCGGGGTCGGGTGGACGAACTGATCCCTATCCGGGTGAGCCGGATGGTCAGCTCGCCGTACGGCTTCCTGCGTGGCACCGCCATCGTGATGGCCGCGGACGTGGCCGGGTTGCCCGCGACGGGAATCACTCCAGTGATCTGCGGCGACGCGCACCTCGGGAACTTCGGGTTCTACGCGTCTCCCGAGGGTGAGCTCGTGATCGATCTCAATGACTTCGACGAGGCCCATCCGGGTGGTTGGGAGTGGGATCTACGACGACTCGTTGCCAGCATCTGGGTGGCGGGGCGGGAGAACTCGTGCAGCGAGCAGCAGTGCGAAGGTGCCGTCAGATCGTGTGTGTCGTCCTATCGGGCAGAGGTGAAATTCCTGGCGAAGCAGCCTCTGCTCATGCGCTCCTACAACCGTCTGGACGTGAAGCGCCTGCACGAGACCGCGACAGAGAAGACGCTCCGCGACGAGATCGGGCGGTCTGCCAAGCGGGCCCGAAACCGGACGAGTGATCGCGCGCTGCCGCGGTTTACCCGCGAGCATCAGGGGCGTCGTCACATCGTTGACGAACCGCCCTTGATCCACCACGTTCCGGAGCAGGACAGTGAACTGATCGCGGCGGCGCTGGATGAGTATCTGACCACGCTGGCCCCGCACTGGCGGCGGGTCCTGGGCGGCTACACCTTGGTCGACCTTGCTCACAAAGTCGTCGGCGTCGGTAGCGTCGGCTTACGTGCGTACGTGGCTCTGCTCGAGGGCAGCAGCCCCGAGGACGTCTTGTTCCTGCAGTTGAAACAGGCGCGTCGATCGGTGCTGGCCGAGCATGTGCACGGCGAGTCCGCCTGGCACGCCCACCAGGGTCAGCGAGTGGTGGAGTACCAGCAGGCTCTGCAGACGGTGAGTGATCCACTCCTCGGGTGGACCACCGTCGGCGATCGACAGTATTACGTACGACAGTTCCGGAACATGAAGGGCACGATCCCGCTCGACGCCATGGATCCCGCCGCGTTGGCCGACTACGCCGGCATCGTCGGCCACCTGTTGGCCAAGGGGCATGCTCGCACGAGTGGCGCTTCCATGATCGCGGGGTATGTCGGCCGATCCAACAAGCTGGACCGGGCGATGGCCTCGTTCGCTCGTGCCTACGCGGACCAAACCGAATCCGACCACGCCCAGCTGGTCCAGGCGGTCCGGAGGGGGGCGGTACCCGTCGCGGAGGGCGTTCTGGACTAGGCGGGCTCCGCCTTCCGTCCGTGGCATGCCGGTGCTCGTAGCGCGCCCACCCGGAGGCACGGTGTCGGAGTGCCAGTGAAAGCCGAGCCGCGTTGCGCAGTCGTCACCCTCGGTCCGGGTGGTTCGCCAATGGGGGACGGGCCGGGGGGTGGAAGGATGAGGATGGTGGAGAGAACGGCGATCTTCGAGGCGGAGCGACCACGCATGGTGGGGATCGCGACCCGGGTGCTGGGCGACCGCGTCGAGGCCGAGGACGTGGTGCAGCAGGCATGGTTGAGGCTGCACCGGACGGACGCCGAGATCGAGAGCCTCCCTGCCTGGCTGACGACGGTGACCACCCGGCTGTGCCTGGACCGGTTGCGGGCACGGATCCCGATCCCCGCAGCTATGGCCGAGATCGCGGTGACCGATTCCGCGCCCGACCCGGCCGACGACATCGCGCTTGCCGAGAGTGTGGGCGTCGCGCTGCAGGTGGTGCTGGATCGGCTCACACCGTCGGAGAGGGTGGCGTTCGTGTTGCATGACAGCTTTGGCTTCGAGTTCTCCACGATCGCCGCGGTCCTCGACACCACGCCGGTGGCCGCGCGCAAGCTCGCCTCCCGCGCCCGAGCCAAGGTGGGCCAGCCTGCCCCCGAGGACCAGCTGGCCGATTGGGAGGTCGTCGACGCGTTCATGGCGGCAGCCAGAGAGGGGGACTTCGATCGGCTGCTGCGGCTCCTGGCGCCCGACGCTGCGGTCTCGGCGGACGAGGCAGCGATCCTGGCCGGCACCCCGGAGCGGATCGAGGGTCGCAGCGAGGTGGCGGACTTCTTCAACGGCAGCGCCCGCGCCACGCTGTCGGTGTATGCCGGGGACCGACCCGGTGCTGCCTGGTTCCACCGTGGCGAGGCGAAGGTTCTCTTCGACTTCACCGTCCTCGACGGCCGTGTCCGCCACATCACGTTCCGCGCCCAGTCCGAGGTCCTGGCGCAGGTGGCTCGACGCGACGGTGAGCAACGACGCGGCTGACTGGTGGGCGTCACACCGACGTTGCGCCGATCGTCAGACAAGCGGACCCACCACAGGCCGGATCACAGACAAGGAAACCAAGCATGAAGACCATGACCTGCCGCCAGACTGGAGGACCCTGCGACCTCGAGCACCGCGGTGAGACCGCGGATGACGTCATCAAGGCCCAGGACCGCCACCTCAAGGAAGCAGAGACGGCTGGCGACACCAGCCACGACGAGGCGCGCGAGGCAATGAAGGGTCGCTGGCGCCACCCGAAGAAGTCTCTGGACTGGTACCGCGACATGAAGAAGGCCTTCGCCCAGCTTCCCGAGGACTGACCCGACGAGCACCAATGCTCATCCGCCCGAGAGCCGACCGGAAGGCACAACGTCAGCTCAGCCACATCACCTGTCACGATGAGGGATCCCGCTGCGAGACAACTGACGCTGCGAGATCGCGTACGCCGTTCACGTCGACTACTGGGGGTGTGGTCTCGGAACTGGGATCGCTTGTCTGCTCCTGGGCAGAGGCGGATCCGGGTGTCTGCTCGCTGGGCGGGGTTGTCGGCGATAGGTTCGAGTGATGTCTCCTTCTGAACGGTCCAGACGCCGCCGCCCTGACGTGACTGATGTCGAGGTGGTCGGCGGGATCGAGAAGCGGGATCTGGTCATCAGCGACTCGGACCCATCCTGGCCGCAGGCTTTCGTCCGGCACGCGGATCAGATCCGCGCTGTCCTCGGGGTCCGGACGAGGGAGGTCGAGCACGTCGGTTCGACCTCGGTCCCAGGACTGGCGGCCCAACCGATCCTCGACATCCTGGTGAGCGTCGAGGACATCACCGCGGAGGAGGACTACCTCGAGGCCCTCCTGAGTGCTGGATATCAGCTGTGCGTACGCGAGCCGGGGCACCGCATGCTTCGAACACCCGCATGGGACGTGCACCTACACGTCCACGAGTCCGACGACCCTGCGGTGGCCGACTATCTTCTTCTGCGGGACCACCTGCGGCGCGACCACGCAGATCGGGAGCTCTACGAGCGCACCAAGCGTGAACTCGTCCATTCCCAGTGGGCCGACATGGATGCCTATGCGGACGCGAAGACCGCAGTGATCGCGCAGATCATGCGACGCGCCACGGGGGAGGTCGTGAGTGCCGACCAGGGACGTCCCCGAGCGCAAGCACCGGTCGGTTCCACCTGGCCGGGCCTGACCGACGAGTCGCACTCGAGGTGGTACATCGAACGCTTCCAGGAGATGGCCGCCAGCGGCAAGGATCTTCACGGGGAGGCGCGTCTGGTCGATGCTCTTGCGCCACGTCGAGCACGGCTTCTCGACGCCGGGTGCGGCCCAGGACGACATGGCGGGTACCTCGCCAAGCTCGGTCACCAGGTCGTCGGGGTCGACATCGATCCCGTGCTCGTCGCAGCCGCACGCACGGAGCATCCTGGAGCGACCTGGGTCGTTTCGGATCTGGTCCGGCTGGATCTCGTCTCCCTCGGCGAGACCGCGATGTTCGACGGCGCGTTCATCGTCGGGAACGTCCTGGACTTCGTGCCCCCGGAGAACCGGGGGATCGTCCTGGAGCGAATCGGTGCTCACCTGCGGCCTGGCGCCTTTCTCGTCATCGGCTGCCGCGCTGACCACGACTTCACCGCTGATGAGGTGGACGCGGCGCTCACCGGGTTGGATCTGACTCTTGAGCACCGATTCGCGACCTACGACCTGCGCCCTTGGCGGGCCGGCGCGCCGTTCAGCGTGAGCATCGTCCGCAAGCGGGAAGACCACTGAATTGGCACACCTGTAGGGCGCCTGGGTCCTCAGCACGTCCTCGGGTCAAGTCGCTTGGGTGGAAGACCCCGTCCCAGTGGTCGCAGCACCACCATGAGGTTCCAACCCACGCCATGCCCCCAGCATCGCCCCGGCTCGCGGCGACTGGATCGCGACGCTCGGCACACCTGGTGCCGCCCTTGGCCGGGGGCACCCGACGGGCCACCGTCAAGCTTCCCCCGACAACCGGGTCGCACTCACCGAAAGAGAAGTCGGGTGCGGAAGGGGGCGAGGCAGGTGGGGAGGGCTAGGAGGCCGGAAGATCTTCGTCGACCAGACGCGCCCAGACGCGAATGCCCTCGAAGGTCGTCTCGACGCCCCAGCTGTGGGCGAGCGCAGAGACGATGCCGAGACCGCGCCCGGTCGTGGCCTGGTCGGCCAGCGCGCCGTCCGCATCACCCTCGTGGGCCACGACCATGCGGGGGACGACCGTCTCCGTCCGGGCGCGGCCCTCGTTGGCCACGGCCATCGTCACGGCGGCGGCGTCGAGGAGCACCGAGACCTCAATGAAGTGGCCTTCGCCGTGCAAGGAGGCGTTCGTGGCGAGTTCGGTGACGCAGAGCGCGACGTCCTCGACCAGGGTCGGGTTCCGGGAGGCGACGGCTCTCCGAGCGAACTGCCGTACCTCAGGGATGCTTTTCGGCTCGGCGGGGAAGCGGGCCATCACGGTGCGGGCGGTGGCACCGAGGGCGTCGGGGACCACCGCGGGGACCGACGGCGCCCCGGCCTCAGCGGGTCGGGGTCCCCCTTGTGGGCGCATTCGTACGGCGACCAGCGCGACGTCGTCCTCGCGGCGGCTGGGCAGCATTCGGGCTAGAAGGCGGTCACACAGCTCGTCGACGGGCGGGTTGCTCTCGGCCAGGTGCGAAAGCTCGCGCCGGAGACGCTCGAGACCGGTCTCCAGGTCCTCACCACGGCGCTCGACCAGGCCGTCGGTGAAGAGCAGGACCGTGGAGCCGCGATCGACGACGACCTCCTGCTCGGTGCGGTCAGCAGCGCTATCCAAACCCAGGAGCAGGTTGGGCTCCGGAGTTTCGAGGACCTGCACGGCGCCGTCGGTGGTGAGAATGACCGGTGGCGGGTGGCCGGCGTTCGACCACCGCAGCCGCGTGACGCCCTGCTCGACCTCGTCGGAGGTCTGCTCCAGGCGGGCAACGACGGCGGTTGCGGTGGTGTCGACCTGCAGCGTCTCGAGTGCGCGGTCGACGCCGCGGAGGACATCGGCCGGTCCTTGGCCGCCGAACACGGCGACCCCGCGCAGCAGACTGCGGACCTGGCCCATGGCCGCGGCGGCGGCGGTGTCGTGCCCCATGACGTCGCCGATCACCAACACGGTGCTGCCCTCGGCCTGCACGAACGCGTCGTACCAGTCGCCGCCGACCCGGGCGGTCTCGGCCGCGGCCTCGTAGCGCACGACGATCTGCAGGTGGTCGGGCTGGGGCGGCGGGGTCAACATGCTGCGCTGCAACCCCTCGGCAAGGTCGCGCTGCTCAGCGAACAGCCGGGCGTGGTCGAGCGCAAGGCCGGCGCGGTCGGCGACCTCCGCGAGGCTGTCGACGGCGTCCTGGGTGAACGGACCGCGCTCGACGGACCGGAGCACGGTGAGCAGCCCGACGACGCGATCGTGACCTCGTAGTGACACGACCACGGAGTACTCGGGAGCGAGCTCGCGTATCAGGTCACAGGTCTCGCCCTCCTCGAAGACAGCGATCAGGGCGGAGGTGGCGTCGGTCGCCACGATCGGCTGGTCGCTGGCGAGGATGGCCGGGAGAAAGGAGTCGTCGGCGAGGTGAGAGAGCCGCAGCTCCGCGAAGCGATCGACCAGCGCCTGTGCCGCGGGGTCGCGGTGCCAGCCCCCCACGTCGCGCAGTGCAGGCATCCGCCCCTCGCGACCGGGGTCCTGCAGCAGCGTGGCCACGCACCAGTCGCCGAGGTCGGGGACCAGCAGGGCGCCGAGCCGCGCGACGGCTTCGCCGACGTCGAGGGTGCCAGTGAGCTGCTCGGTGGCGTGGGCGACCAACGCGCTCCGGCGAGCGCTTCGGGTCATCTGCTCCTGCGCGCGGTAGCGGGCGGTGACGTCGACAAAGTAGACCGCGAGTCCGTCGGGGTTGGGCCACGCCCGCACCTCGTACCAGGCGTCGAGAGGGTCGGGGTAGTAGGCGTCGAAGGCAACGGGCTCACCGGTCTCGGCGGCGCCGCGAAAGCCGCGCTCGAAGTCGCTGTCCACCGCAGCAGGGAAGGACTCCCACACGACCTGGCCCACCAGATCGTCACGGGTGGCGCCGAGGAGCTGCTCGGCATGGCTGTTGAGGTAGCTGAAGCGCCACTCGATGTCGAGCTGGAAGAACGCCGTAGGCATCGACTCGAGCACCCGCGCGACGCGTGCCTCGCCCTCCTGCACGGCCGTGGAGTCGTACGCCGCGCCGAGCAGCCGGACGGCTGTGCCGTTGGGACCTCGCATGACGCGTCCGCGCGCGGCGATCCATCGCAGCCGACCGTCGGGCAGCTCGATGCGATACTCGCTGGAAAACTCACCGCACGTGTCGATGGCGACCTGAAGTGCGGTGGTGACCCGCGGAAGGTCTTCGGGGTGCACGAAGGCGTTGAAGGCCTCGATGCTGCCGCCGAAGGATTCGCGGTCGAGGCCGAAGAGCTCCAGGAGCCGGTCGTCCCAGCGCAGTTCGTCGGTGGCCAGGTGCCAGTCGAAGGCGCCGACGCCGGCAGCATCGGTCGCGAGGCGCCAGGCCACCTGGCCGCTCTCGAACTCGGCGCGCAAAGCCGCCAGCTCGAGTTCCGCGACCACGGCGGCCGCGAGCCGCTCGAGCGTGGCAGTCTCGCCCGGTGACCATGCGTGTGGCATTTCGTCGTAGGCCGCCAGGGCACCCACGACTTGACCACCGGAGGAGATGAGAGGAACGCCGAGGAAGCTCCCGACCCGGCCGGCCGCGACCAGTGGGAGCGCGCGGAGCCGCTCGACGCCGTCGACGTCACCGGCTTCCAGAGGACAGCCGAGCTCGGTGGTCAGGGCCGACAGCGACCCTTCAGCGGTGTCCTCGTGCTCAACGAGCTCGCATGGTCCAGCCGCGCCAACGACGACCTGGACGTCGCTGACCAGGGAGACCTGGGCCGACCGTACGCCGATCAGGGACGCGGCCAGCTCGCACAGCCGGTCAAGGGAGGCCGTTCGGCCGCCGACGACCGCCAGCCAGCGGGCAGCGGTGGCACGAGCGCCGGCCGAGACGTCGCCCACTTCACCGGACACCTCCTTCACCGCATTCACCACGCCTCCCACCTCGGGGCAGCCCCTCTGGTCCGGAGTCGCGACCACGCCTGGCGGGAGAGCCTAGCCGTCCAACTGATGCCACACGCCGGATCCGCGACACCGGCCGCCACTCACCAAGCGTCTCGTCCGGACTACATGCTCGAGGTCATGCGGCCGACCAGGTAGCACTGGCGGACGACCCGACGGCCGCCTGCTCTGCGGCAGGCTCTACGCGGACGGCTGGGGGACGCTGCACTTCACCTTCGGGTTGAGCCCGACGTAGTTCAGCGGACCGGCGGCGACGGTGAGAGCGGTGTCGCTCACCTTCTTGCAACTCACGTCGCGATGGTCGGAGAAGTAGCCGCGTTGAAACGCGGCCAGCACACCGATCAGCAGCCATACCACCACGATGATCCCGATCAGTCTGCTCATGTCGTGCTCCTCGCTCAGCGGTTCGGGGGAGGACCTCCCTGTACCCAGGTCGCAGGATCTCGCACGTCGACCCCGGCCGCGGTGCGCCACGGCTCCGACCGGAGGGATCTCGTCGATGAGGTCAAGCGCGAGCCCGCGCACAATGGGCGCATGGCACTCGACCGTCTCCCACTTGACCTCGACGTGAGCTGGATCCACGGTTCACGGTCGCGGAAACAGCTCACCGACCCTCCCCTGCAGGTGCATGCGCTGGCGCCCGGAACGGTCCTGATGCGTCAGAGCAAGGACCTCACCTTCGAGGCCCCTTTCATCCCGCTGCTGGTGGGGGAGGAACGGGCGCTGCTGATCGACACCGGCGCCACCCGTGACAGCCGGATCCGCGAGACGGTCGACCACCTGATCGGTGACCTCGAGCTCGTGGTCGCGCACACGCACGGGCACGCCGACCACGTCGCCGGTGATCCCTGGTTCGCCAGCAGGGCGGCGACGACGGTGGTGGGCGCCGAGGCTGCCGACGTCCGCTCATTCTTCGGCTTCACCCAATGGCCCGAGGAGGTGGTCTCCTTCGAGCTCGGTGCCCGTGTCGTCAGGATCTTCGGGATCCCGGGGCACCATGTGTCGTCGATCGCCGCCTACGACGACCGAACCGGTCTGCTGCTCACCGGCGACACGGTCTACCCCGGCCGCCTCTACGTCGATGACCCGGCAGCGATGCTCGACTCCCTTCAGCGGCTCACGGCGTTTGCAGAGAGCAACGGCGTCGAGCACGTCCTCGGCAGCCACGTGGAGATGACCCGGACACCCCGGGTGGACTATCCGCTGGGCTGTCGTCACCAGCCCCACGAACCATCGCCCTTCATGGCGCCCGCCCAGCTACGACGGATCCTCGACCAGTACCGAACCGTGGCCCAGCGCCCAGGTATCCATCCCTTCGATGACGTGGTGTTCTGCAACGGCTCCGGACCTCGCGTCCTGCTCCCCCTCCTCCGGCGGTCGCTTGTCGAACGGGTCCGCCACCGGTTCCGCTGACGGCATCGACAAGGTCAGCCTGGACGGATCGGAGCCTTGGTGTCAGCCTTGCAGTAGGGTTGGTTGTCTCTTGATCTTGGGGGGTGAGGATCATGCTGCTCCCAGATGGTGATGCCGGGTTGTATCCCAGTCCGCGCCTGGCCCCGTGGTCAGGCTTCGCCCTCGCAGCGGACGCAGCCGTGCAGCATCTCAATGATCGCTACGGGCTCGATCTGTGGTTGGTCACCCACGTCGTGGACGATCAGCAGACCGTCGTGGCCGCAGCCGGGCACTGGGCTGCGCTGGCCGCACCGGGCACCGATTTCTCTTGGAAGGAGTCGTTCTGCGTGTCCATGGTCGAACGGCGCGGACCAACGGTGGCACCGGATGTCTTGACGGTCCCGGCGTACGCGGCCGTGGCGACCGGGGTGTTGGCTCGGGTACGGGCCTACGTCGGGGTCCCCCTGGAAGGAGACGGCGGCGCGTTCTTCGGCACCTTGTGTGCCTTCGCGGGAACCCCACAACCAGAACCCCCCGAGGACCTGTTGAGCACCCTGGAGCTGGTCGGCCACATGCTCAGCACGATCCTGGCGCACGAACAGGTGGCCTTGGCACGTTCTCACGACGCAGCCATGGCCTACGCACTGGCCGAGCGGGACCATCGCACGGGGCTGCTGAACCGCCGCGGTTGGGAGGCTGCCTTGATCCGGGAGGACCACCGCGTGGACCGCTACGGGTCGAGCGCCGCCGTCTTGACCGCCACCATCGAGCACCCCGATGGAGCTGCCGGCACCACCGCTCAGCCGGAGGCTGAGCACCTGTTGACGCAGTTCGCCGAGGTGCTGACCACGACTGGTCGTCCGGGAGATGTGCAAGCACGACTCGGGGGCGAAGAGTTCGCGGTACTCGCGATCGAGTGCGATGCACGGTGCCTTCAAGCCATGCAGGCCAAGCTCCGGGTCGAGCTGCGTGCAGCCGGTGTGCCCGCCTCCATCGGAGTCGCGAACCGGCGCGTGGGCGAGCACCTCGCCGACACCAGCGCCCGCGCGCAAGCTGCCATGAACGCCGACAAGCGCCGTCGACAGGACTGGCGAACCTGCGTGCCATCGCCACCCGAGACCGTCGACACCTAGCCAGCCATCCACGACCCACCCATCTCGGACAGCGCTGAGGATTGGCCACCGGGGACGCCCACTGCACGTCAAGTGAGCGGTCTGATCATGTTTCCGGGTCCGGCTCGATCAGGTTTCGCGTCGGCCCCGACTCGACATCTGCTGGATCGCCCACCCGTTTCCGTCGGGGTCGGACAAGAAGATCACTCCGACGTTGTCGAGCGGATGCCCGGTAGGTTCGGGGTTCTCGCCCAGGACCTGCACTCCGCTGGTCTCCACACCGCGTTCGGTGAGAATCCGGTGCGCACGTTCGATGTCGGGCACCACCAGTTGCAGCCCCTTCACCGTTCCAGGCGGCATCTCAACGACCACGCCGCCGGTGCCGAACACGATCGAACACCCCGACCCGGGAGGAGTGAGCTGGACGACTCGCCGACCTTCGCCGAGGTCGTAGTCGTGGTCGAGGTGGAAGCCGAGCTGGTCGCGGTAGAACGTCGTTGACCGGTCGAGGTCCGAGACCGGGACCACCACGACCTCGAGGGTCCAGGGCATCTCGTCGTCTGTGTCCACCTCGCGAACGTACCAACCAGGTTTCCAGCCAATGAGAGTCGTGGCGGGCCATAGAGGTTGCTTGGTCACGCACCAACTTCGGTGTTGGTCGATTCCGGCATCTGTCCGGGTTCGGCGCCCGGGTCGGTGTCAGCCTCAGGGGCGCTGTCGCCCTCAGTGTGGGGGTCGGGAATCACGGTCGGGCTGGCGCTGGGCTCCTGACCGGGCTGGATGGTCGGGTCGCTGGCTGGTTCATTCGGTGTGGTTGTCATGGTCATGCCCGTACCCCGCTGGCCACGAGACGATCCGCCGGTCCGGACAAAGTCGGCGACCCGGGGGAGACCCCCGACCTGGGGCCGCCGGGCCTCTGATGCGCGCGAGCCTCTCCTCCTAGCCATGGACGTGCTGCGGCCACAGCAGGTCCAAACGTCCCCTACGGCGGGGTCCAAGGTCCCTGACGGAGGCAGAGGCGCGAGGGTCAAGATGGCACATGGAGCAGATCGAGGTCGGTGCCCTTCCCCTCGCCCGGTTGGAGGCGTTGCTGTCGCAGGAACGGGCTGCGCGGCTCGAGGCGACGGCGGCGCGTGCCCGGGCTAGCTTCGGCGACCGGGTCGTGTGGCACGTGAGCGCCACAGCGCGCGGCGGAGGTGTGGCCGAGATGCTCCAGAACCTCTTGGCCTACGCTCAGGGGGTAGGGATCGAGAACCGCTGGCTGGTCCTGGACGGGGATCCCCGCTTCTTCGAGATCACCAAGCGGATGCACAACCAGCTGCACGGTGACCCGGGTGACGGAGGAGCTCTGGGCCCGGCAGAGCGTGCCCACTACGTCTCGGTGCTGGCCGCCAACCTCGACGACATGCTCCGGCGGGTGTCTCCTGGTGACCTGGTGCTGCTGCACGACCCACAGACCGCCGGGCTGGCGGAGGGCCTGCGCAGCCACGGCCTGCACGTAGCGTGGCGCTGCCACATCGGTCGGGACACGCCCTGCGACCAGTCGATCGCCGCCTGGGAGTTCCTGAGACCGTTCCTCGAGCCCGTCGAGTCCTTTGTCTTCTCCCGCCTCGCCTACGCGCCGCCCTGGGTGGATCCCGCACGGCTGATGGTGATCGCGCCGTCGATCGATCCGTTCTCGAGCAAGAACCGCGCACTGGTCACCGATCAGGTGGGTGCGGTGCTGGCCACCGTGGGGCTCGTGACGGGCGGCACGCCCGCGGACGTGGGCTTCTCTCGACGTGACGGTACGACCGGCAACGTGCGGACCGCTTCGCGACCGCTGGTGCTCGACGGCCCACCACCTCCGCACGACGCGCGCCTGGTCGTGCAGGTGAGTCGGTGGGACCGGCTCAAGGACATGCCGGGAGTGATGTCGGGCTTCGCCGCGATGGCCTCCCGTCGTCCGGACGACCGGACCCACCTGATGCTGGCCGGGCCTGCGGCTGCCGGCGTGACCGACGATCCAGAGGGTGCTGAGGTGCTCGGCGAGTGCAGGGAGAGATGGCATTCGCTTCCTCCCGGCATACGCGAGCGCGTGCACCTGGCCGCAATCCCGCTGGACGACGTCGATGAGAACGCAGTCATCGTCAATGCCCTGCAGCGGCACGCTTTCGCGGTCGTGCAGAAGAGCCTGGTGGAGGGGTTCGGTCTCACCGTCACCGAGGCCATGTGGAAGGGGAAGGCGGTCATCGCGAGCAAGGTGGGAGGGATCCAGGACCAGATCGTCGACGGGCTCGACGGACTCCTCGTTGAGGATCCCCGTGACCTGGACGCCTTCGCCACCATCCTCTGCCGACTCCTGGACGAACCGGAACTCGCTCCGCGACTCGGCAGAAACGCAAGGGCACGCGTGCTGAGCGATTTCGTCGGTGACCGCCACCTCGAGCAGTACGCCGAGCTGTTCGATCGTCTCGTCAGCGCGGCGGACACGCCGGCCATGGACCTGCCTTCGCTGGGCGCGTCCCATCCGCGGCCGTGACAGCATCCTTCCCGCCACAGCGTCGAGGTCGACGCCCCGGGACGACTCCACGTGCTCACGCCGGAGCCAATCTCGAGCCCTGAGCGTAAGCGGCGTGCCCGACGTCAGAGCAGTGCATCGAGACGCTGGGACCAACGTCCTGCGAGGTCGCAACCAACTACCCTGCCACGCCGCGCGGGCTGTCTGGCTTGATGGAAGTGCGGCTGCAGCGGGTCTTCCGGTTACGCATCGGCCCCCGGCTGTAGCCGCCCTCCCTCGACCCCACGAGGCCCGATCGTGACGACGGGCGGCCAGCCGGACCATGGGTGTGTCCATCAACGGCTGTCACCCCTCATTTCCGCTGGCGGCGCCTGCGGGAGTGCACTCATCGGCAGCGGACCAAAGCCCCTAGTTGGAGGCACCCGATGCGGGAGAGGGTAATGGGAAGAGCTCGAGCGGTTCCTTGAAGCGGAGGTGTCGAGATGGTGGATTCCCATCTCTTGGGCGCTGACGAGTGCGCGGCACTGCTTCGCGCCGACGTCGTAGGTCGCATCGCCGTCTGCACACCTACCGGACCGCACGTCATTCCCGTGAACTACTGCGTGATCGACGACGCGATCATTCTCAGAACCACGGCGCACAGCGTCCTCGGGAGACATGGTCGCGACACGGTGCTGAGCTTCCAGATCGATGCCCTGGACCATTCACGTCATCGCGGGTGGAGCGTCCAGGCCAGGGGCAGGTCGGAGGAGGTGACCGACGCGGACGAGCTGGCACACATCCGAGAGGTCCAGGAGCCGTTGCCGTGGGCCAGCGGCGGCCGATCGATGTACTTGAGACTGCGGTGGGACGAGCTCACCGGACGCCAGCTCGGACGTCGGTGGGGCCCCTTGGAAGAATCCCGCACCCAGCCCTCCCGTTGATGAGCGCACCCCGGGCCACCCTTCAGGTACGGACGAACCCGCTTCAGGCTGGGATCAACTTCTGCCAGCCCGTCGACGTCTCCGGGTCTGTCGTCGAACCGTGCTCTGTGGGAGCGGCCGTGTCGCTGCCGGCGGCGGTGCTCGTGTTCGTGCTCATCGCATGGGGATGCACGTACTACCGAGTCGGCCGCCACTGAACGGAGCGCCGGGCGGCTCCGGGTCCCCTGCGAGTGACCGTGCCCCCGTAACCGTAACCGTAACCGTGACCGTGGCGGTGCGGCACGCGCGCTGCCATAGTGGTATCCACACGCCCCGTGTGAGGTGGAGGCAACCCGATGCCAGACAGCGCAGCTACCGGCCGGCCCCGCGGGCTCAAGGCCAGAATGGGCCAGCTCGGCCCCGGTCTGATCGTCGCCGCAGCCTTTGTCGGGCCGGGCACCGTCACCACCGCCAGTGTCGCCGGCGCCGACTACGGGTTTGCCCTGGTGTGGGCGCTGGTGTTCAGCGTCGTCGCCGCGATGGTGCTGCAGGAGATGTCGGCCCGGCTGGGCGTGGTCAGCCGCGAGGGCCTCGGGGAGGCGCTGCGATCGACGTTTGCCAACCCGGCGGTGAAGATCGCCGCGATCGTGCTCGTCGTCGCAGCAATCGCCGTGGGCAACGCGGCCTTCCAGGGCGGCAACCTG
>JBKJON010000461.1:0-2885 GCA_046595715.1 Marmoricola sp. | reverse complement strand
GAGCATCTTCACGGCGTCGTTGAGGTAGGGGAAGAGCAGCGCGTTGACGATGAAGCCCGAGCGGTCACCGCAGGTCACCGCCACCTTGCCGACGTCGGCGCACAGGCCCTGCACCGTCGCGGTGACGTCGGGCGCCGTCGTCACGGTGTGCACGACCTCGACGAGCTTCATGACCTGCGCGGGGTTGAAGAAGTGCATCCCGACGACGTCCTGCGGCCGGTTGGTGGCCTGTGCGCACTGGATGATCGGCAGCGACGAGGTGGTGGTGGCCAGGATCGCGCCCGGCCGACAGATCTCGTCGAGATTCGCGAAGAGCGTGGTCTTGATCTTCAGGTCCTCGGCGATCGCCTCGACCGCGATGTCGACCTGCCCGAGGTCGTCGAGCGAGGTCGTGCCGGTCAACCGGCCGAGCACCTCGGCCTTGGCCGACTCCTCGAGCTTGCCGCGCTGGATGGCCTTGTCGAGCGAGCGCTCGATGGTCGCCTTCACGGCGTCGACCTTGTCCTGGGAGCGGCCGACGTAGACCACGTCGTACCCCGCCTTGGCGAAGACCTCGACGATGCCGGTGGCCATGGTCCCGGTTCCGACCACACCGACCAGCTTGATGTCGTGCCGGAGCTGCGGCTTGTCGTCGGCCGAGGGGGTGCGGTCGTCGTCGACGACGACCGGGCTGTCGGCGGCCTCGTAGCTGTAGAAGCCCTTGCCCGTCTTGCGGCCGAGGAGCCCCGCGGTGACCATCTGCTTGAGGATCGGCGCCGGGGCGTGCAGGCGGTCTCGACCCTGGCGGTACATCGTGTCCAGGATCTCGTACGCCGTGTCGAGGCCGATGAGGTCGAGCAGGGAAAGCGGCCCCATCGGGTAGCCGCAGCCGAACCGCATCGCGGCGTCGATGTCCTCACGGGAGGCGTAGCGGTTCTCGTACATGGACACGGCGTGGTTGAGGTAGCCGAAGAGCAGCGTGTTGGCGATGAAGCCGGCCTTGTCACCGCAGACGACGGGATTCTTGCCGAGCGTCTGCACGAGGCCGGCGACGTCCTGCAGCACCTCGGGCGCGGTGACGACGGTCTGCACGATCTCCACGAACGCCTGCACGGGTGCGGGGTTGAAGAAGTGCACGCCGATGACGCGGCCGGGCTGCGAGGTGGCCGAGGAGATCTCGGTGACCGAGAGCGAAGAGGTGTTCGTGGCCAGGATGGTGTGCTCGGAGACGATGTCGTCGAGCTGCATGAAGATGCTCTTCTTGATCTCCACCGACTCCACGACCGCCTCGACGACGAGGTCGGCGCCCTTGAGCGCCTCGAGCGAGGTCGCGAAGGTCACCCGGTCGGTGAGCGCCCTCGCGTCGTCCTCGGAGAGCTTGCCGCGGGCGACCGCTCGCTTGGTGGAGTGCTCGAGGTGCTGACGGCCACGGGCCACGGCGTCGTCGTCGACCTCGACGCCGACGACGGCGTACCCGTGCCGGGCGAACACCTCCGCGATCCCGGCTCCCATGGTGCCCAGTCCGACAACGCCGATGGTCTTGAAGTCACGTGCCATGAGGCGCATCCTCGCACGCGTTGTCCGGTCGCCCGCTGTGTGCCTGCTCACGTCCGGCGGTCACGCCAGCTGACCGACCAGCTCCAGCACCTCGTCCGCGCACCCCCAGCTGACGGTCACCCCGGCGCCACCCTGGCCGTAACAGTGGACGACCCTGCCCTCGGTCTCCACCCGGACCGACGTGCGCACCGGCCGCAGTCCGACGCGGTGTCCCACGACCGTGGCGTCGGCGAGCTCGGGGACCAGCTGCGTGGCCCGGCGGAGGATCGCGGTCGCCGTCTCGGGTGAGGCGGTACGGCTCCAGTCGTCGGTCTCGTGGGTGCCACCGACCACGAGGTGGTCGCCCCGCGGCACGACGTACGTCGGTCCCTCCGCGTCGAGCCACCACCGGTCGAGCTCCACACCGGAGACCAGCACGACCTGTCCCCGGAGAGGTCGCACGTCCTGGTCGGCGGCGAGCAGACGCGCCCCGAGGCCGGAGCAGTTGACCACCACGTCGTCGGTCTGCGGCAGGGCCGGAAGGCTCATCCGCGTCAGCGTGCCGCCGAGCTCGTCGAGTCGCGACCTCAGCCACCTCAGGTAGACCGGCATGTCGATGACCGGCGCGGTGAAGGCCCAGGCGTCGGCGTACGACGGCGGCGGGGCCACGTGCTCGAGGTCCGGCACCGCACCCGCCCACCAGGGTTGGGCCGTCGGTCTCGCCAGCACCTCGGTGCCGGGCAGCATCCGGACGCCCGTGTCGTGGCGAGCCAGGTCGGCGAACACGTCGTAGGACGACTTCGACCACGCGGTGACCCGTCCCTGGGGCAGCGCCTGGTAGGGATACCAGAGCGCCGCCGCCACGACAGAGGTCGTCTCCAGCGGCAGGTCCCGGGCCAGCACGTCGACCTGTCGGCCGCTCTCGGCCAGCCTGATGGCGCAGGTCAGGCCGGTGACTCCGGCTCCGACGACGACCACTCTGCCCGGCACGCGTTCCACGACGCCAGCATGGCAGGTAGATTCACCGCTCGTGAGACTCGTCGTTGCCCGCTGCCAGGTCGACTACGCCGGACGCCTCAGCGCCCACCTGCCGATGGCCACGCGGGTGCTGATGCTCAAGTCCGACGGGTCGGTGCTCGTGCACTCCGACGGCGGCTCCTACAAGCCGCTGAACTGGATGAGCCCGCCGTGCACCGTGCGGGAGGGCCTCACCGAGGACGGCCAGGTCGAGTGGACCGTGGCCGCCAAGTCCGGTGACAGCCTGCGGATCCTGATCGAGGAGGTCATCCACGACTCGAGCCACGACCTCGGCGTCGACCCCGGCCTGCAGAAGGACGGCGTCGAGAAGCACCTCCAGGAGCTGCTCGCCG
>JBKJON010000448.1:0-2805 GCA_046595715.1 Marmoricola sp. | reverse complement strand
CCGGGTGCTCGAGCAGGAGCGGGACATCGTCATCGCCGCCCGGCCGCTGGAGGCCGCCGAGCTCGAGGTCGACGGCACCCGCTGGACCCACGTGTTCTACGAGTCCGGCCTGGCGGTCAACGTGCTCTACACCCTGGCCGAGGGCGGCAAGCGGGCGGTCGGCTTCAAGCTGTCGGAGGGCATGGACCCCCCCCGACGAGCTGTCTGCCTTCAAGTGGGCCCGGCAGAAGTCCAAGCTCGCCGGCACCATCCGCGGCACCTACTTCGTGGTCAGGAGCGACTACTGACGGGCGGACCAAAGACCCGACTCTCCGCATAGCGTGGCAACGGCGCGTGACCGGACATAACCTCCACGAACAGTGCACTTTTCGGAGCACCGTCGCACCCTTCGCCCCCGAGGAGACCCCCCATGATGGCCATCGCCGTCCGTCCCACCGTGCTCGTCGTCGACGATGAGCCCGACATCCGCGAGATCGCCCGGGTCTTCCTCGAGATCGAGGGCTTCGACGTCGTCGGCGAGGCCTCCGACGGCGCCGAGGGGATCCAGCAGTTCCTCGCGCTCGCCCCTCCGCCCAAGCCCACGGTGATCCTGCTCGACAACCGCATGCCGGTGATCTCGGGGCTCGAGGCTGCGCGGGAGATCCTGACCCATCACCCCGAACAGCTGATCGTGCTCTTCACCGCCTATGACAGCGACGACATCCGTCATCAGGCGCGGGACCTCGGCATCGCCGCGGTCGTGTCGAAGTCCCAGGCCTCCAAGCTCCCCACGATCCTGCGCCGCCTCCTTGACGACGAGCCCACGAGCTAGTCGCGGCTGCTCAACGCTGAGCGAGCTGCTGGACCTGACGCTCATGGACGCCGGCCACCCACTCCCAGCCTGCCCTGACCGCGGGGCCGAGCCGTGGGTCGTCGGGAGTCGCGCCGTCACGCAGGGCGTGCAGGTAGGCCCGGTCCTGCGAGATCCGGGCGCGGAGCTGGGCGCCGTCACCGACTGACCCGTGTCCGGGGACGAGGACGTCGACCTCGCCGGCCACGTCGTCGAACAGCTCCAGGGCCGCCAGATGGTCCCCGATCGGGTCGGAGGCGCGGAGGTCGAGCATCGGGACCAGGACGTCGGACAGCATGTCCCCGGCGACCAGGACCCTGCTCGCCGCGACCACGAGGGCCGCATGGCCCGCGGCGTGCGCGCGGTGCTCGATGATCCGCACCTCAGGGCCGTCCCACGGGATCTGCGCCGCTCCTGCCGGCAGTCCGATGACCTTGCCGATCAGGTCCAGCGGCACCTCGTCCGGGATGCCCACGGCCTTTGCGACCGCTGACACGTCGCCCGACAGGCGTTCCCGAGCGGTGTCCGCGCAGCCGGCGGTGGCATGGCGCGGTGCCTCACCCAGGGCCGGGCTCCACAGCAGGTGGTCCCAGTGCGGGTGGGTGGAGAAGCCGGCGACGACCGACTGACCGGCATCGGCCAGGTCGCGTGCCAAGCAGTCAAGCTCCTCACCCAAGACGCCCGGGTCGACCAGCAGCACGCCGCCCGGACCCTGCACGACCACGGTGTTGGTCTGCACCCACTCGCTGGTGTGCACCAGCACGCCATCGGCGACCTCGTTCAGCATGAGCCCACCTTAGGGGATCTCATCCACGAAACCTGCAGGTCAGAGCACCCTCTATTCATTCAGAGAAAAGCCGAGGAATGCCACTGATGAACACCTCACCGGAAGGCTTAGGCATTCCGTGTGACTGGAGTGACGTCGCGAAATGATTAGTCGACTATCGCTCGGCGTGTTTCAACAATGTTAATCATCTCACCATTACGGTCTCTGGACACCGCCGCGGGGATGTCCCCCGCCGGTCCGGGAGGCCGACCATGAACAGCACCATCACGCTCCTCTGCGTCGCCGGCGTGTCCGGCCTCGCACTCGTCACCCCAGCCGCGGCGTACGCAGCCGACGACGGTGCGAAGGCCGACGCCAACGCCCTGACCGCGACTGTGCTCGGTCAGCCCGGTGACACCGGCAAGGTCGTCGCCTCGAACGACGGCACCGGCGAGGTGAAGTCGAACAACACCGTCAACCCGCCGCTCAGCGTGCTCAGCGGTCAGCCGTACGCCGGGATCGGCGTCCTCGCCCAGGACGCCACGGCGTCGGACGACGGCCGCAGCGCAGCCTGCTCCGGGATCGCCGGTGACGGTGGGGTCGCGAACGTGATCGAGGTCGGCGACACCAACTGCCTCACCCCTGGCGACAACATCGACCTGCAGCTGGCGAACCTCGAGCTGGACACCCTCCTGAACGCCGAGGTGGTCCGCGGCACCGGCACCTCGCTCGACACCTTGCTCACCGCCCTCGGGGCGCTGCCCGGAGGCGCTGCTGCGGTCACGCAGGTGACCGACGCCCTCCAGTCCGGCGTCGACCAGATCGAGGCCAACCTCGGCAATGCCGGGCTGGTGCTCGACGTCGGTGCCATCGAGGCCTCCTGCACCTTCGACGGGCAGTCGCAGGGCACCACGATCCTCGCCGGCGGAGACGTTCGCCTGGTGATCCCGCAGGTGGGCGAGGTTCCCCTGACCTCCGGGTTCGATCCTGAGCCGGCGCCCAACACGCACGTGATCGCCCAGTCGGACCAGATCGTCGACCTGATCCTCACCGACCTGCGCGCCGCGCTCAACGACGAGCTCGACGCGATCGCCGACCCGGTGTTCAACAACCTGATCGACCCGGTTCAGACCCAGGTCGTCAACCAGGTCGTCGCCCAGCTGCAGCCGGCCCTGCAGGCCGTCCAGGACAACCTCCTCGACATCACGTT
>JBKJON010000414.1:0-17305 GCA_046595715.1 Marmoricola sp. | reverse complement strand
GGTCATCGCACCCCGACCCGGAGCCACCCTCAGCCCGGACGGCACGACCGCGGTCATCCTCGGCGGCGCCGGCGCCGACACCAATGAGATGGTCCGCGTCGCGACCGACCTCAAGGGCGAGCTCCAGGGCCTGTCGGTCGACGGCGTGCAGGTCAACCCGACCGGCGCCAGCCTGCTGTGGTCGGACTTCAACGCCGCCAACCTCGACGCGATGCTCAAGTCCGAGCTGTTCTCCTGGCCGGTGACCCTCGCGATCCTGGTGCTGGCCTTCGGGGCCCTGGTCGCCGCCGGGCTGCCGTTGATCCTCACCCTGGCCGGGCTGGTGGCCTCGGCCGGCTCCCTGGTCCTGATCAACCAGTTCGTACCGGTCTCGATCTGGGCGATGAACTTCGCGATGATGTTCGCCCTCGCCCTGGGCATCGACTACGCCCTGTTCCTCGTCGTGCGCTACCGAGCTGCTCGCTGGGGCAGCCGACTCCCCGTGGCCCAGGCCGTCGCGGAGACCATGGACACCGCAGGCAAGGCCGTCCTTCTCTCCGGGGCGACCGTCCTGATCTCCCTCTCGGCGGTCATGCTGGTGCCCTCCCCCTCGTTCCGGTCGATGGCCGGCGGCATCATGCTCGCAGTCCTCTTCGTCCTGGCCGCCACCCTCACCCTGCTCCCGCTCGTGCTCGCCAAGCTCGACGCACGCATCAACAAGCTCTCCCTGCCCTGGTCGCACACCGGGGAGCACCGCTCGGCGAAGTTCGCTGCCTGGGGCGAACGACTGTGGAAACGCCCGCTCGCCTTCGGCCTCGCCGCCCTGGTCGTGCTGCTCGTCCTGGCCGCCCCCGTGCTCGGTCTCAAGACCGCCATGCCCTCGATCAAGGTGCTGCCCGAGACCGCCTCCGCCCGTGTCGGCTACGACCTCGTCAAGGACGCCTTCGGGGACGGCGCTCCCGGCACCCTGCAGATCGTGGTCGCCCGCACCGACGCGAAGGCCGCCAGCGCCGTGCTCGCCGACGACCCGGGGATCACCGGCGCGATGCCAGCCGTGGCCGCGACCGACGACAGTGGTCTCGCCCTGATCCAGGCCGTGCCCACGGTCGACCCCTCCGACCCGTCCCTGAGCACCACCGTGGACCGACTGCGCGGCGACCTGCCCGGCTCGGCCCGCCTCGGCGGCGCCGCAGTGGAGAACCTCGACCTCAAGACCCAGCTCGACGACTCCACTCCCCTGGTCATCGGCGTCATCCTGGCCCTGGGGTTCCTGCTGCTCCTGGTGGCCCTGCAGGCACCACTGATCGCGCTGCTCGGCACCCTCGCCAGCCTGCTCTCCACCGGCGCCGCCTTCGGCGTGGCCCGCCTGGTGTTCCAGGACGGCTGGGGCGCCGCAGCGCTGGGGTTCGAGCCCCAGGGATTCCTCGACGCCTGGGCCCCGGTGTTCTTCTTCGCGATGATCTTCGCCATCGCCATGGACTACACCGTCTTCCTGCTCGCCTCCGCCAAGGAGCACTACGAGCACTCCGGTGACCCCAAGGAGGCCATGGTCGGTGCACTGGCCCACTCCGGGCGAGTCATCTTCGCCGCCGGAGCGGTCATGGTGGCCGTGTTCTTCACCTTCGCCCTGTCCGGCCCGCTGCCCCCCAAGGAAATGGGCATCGTCCTGGGCGTCGCCGTGCTCCTCGACGCCTTCCTCGTGCGCCTCGTCCTGCTACCGGTCCTTCTCCGCCTCACCGGCAAGGCCGCCTGGTGGAGCCCCACCTGGCTCACCCGCGCCCTCCCCACCATCCGCTTCTCCCACAGCTGACCAGTCCCCATCCACCGAAGGAGAACCACCATGTGCCGTCCCGTGAAGTGCAAGACCTGCCACAAGACCACCTGGGCCGGCTGCGGCCAACACATCGCGAACGTCAAGGCCGGCGTCCCGGCCGGACAGTGGTGCCCCGGGGGACACAGCAAGGCCGAGAAGACCGCAGCTACCGGCGCGAGCAGCAGCGGAAGCTTCTTCGGCAAGCTCTTCGGCCGAGGCTGACGGCGGTCCGGGCGGCGCCTGAACCCTCAGCTGACCTCTCTGCGGTCGTGCGAGCAGGACGCCGTCTCGCCACACGTCGTCGTGCTGGTGCCCGGCGACGAGACAGCGACGAGACAGCGACGAGACAGGGCGCCGGTTCGTCGGCCTGAGGACCGGGCACGGCCTAGGGTGCAGTCATCTCCCTGAGGGACGGGGCACCGTGACCAAGAAGAAGCCGCCGAACGACGAGCTCCTCACCCCCGCCGGGGTGGCAGCGATGCTCTTCGTGGACCCCAAGACCGTGACCCGGTGGGCCAGGGCGGGCAAGCTCGACGCGATCCTGACTCCCGGGGGTCACCGGCGCTACCTGAGGACCGATGTCCTCGCCATCATGGACGGCGTGCACCACGTGCACTACGCCGAGCACGCCGTTCCCGGACAGGCGCAGAGCGAGCCTGGGGCACCCGAGGTCGAGCACGACGAGGCCACCGTCGCCGCCGCCGTCGTGGCGGAAGCGGTCGCGATCGCCCTCGGGGCCGAGGCCGAGGCGGCAGCGGAGGCCGTCCTCGTGACGGCAGCCGCAGTCAGGGCGGCCGCGGCGAAGGCGGCCGAGGCGGCATCCAGGGCCCGCGGCGCGCGTGCGTTCGCCGCTGAGCAGGCCGCCCGCTCGGTCTCCCTCGACGCGGTCGTCTCGGCTGCGATCGTCCAGCGTCGCGCCGACGCCGCCGCGACCACGGTGGCCGAGTCGGCGGCTCGCGCGATCCAGGTGATCTCGGGCACTCCGGGCACTTCGGGAAGTCCGACCGATGTGGCTCGGACCGCATCCGACCTGGCCCGAGCTGTCGACTCCGCAGCCGACGCGACGGCCAGGAAGACCTCTCTGGCGGCCGCGGCGGTGGCCGACGCCGTCAATGCTGCCGCCGCCCGCGTGGCTCGCATGGTCGTGGCCGCCGACCTGGCCTTCGAGAACGAGGTCACCTCGGCCGCCGACGCCCTCGAGGAGCTCACCACGCAGACCGCCAGGCGCGTGGCCGCCGAGACCCGCGCCCGGGCGGCCGGCATCGCGATCGCCGCCGAGCAGGCGGCTGCCGCAGTGGAGGTGGTCTGAGGCAGTTCGACCCCCCTGCTTTGCGTGACCAGCAAGTGAGGGTTACCTTACGTAGGTAAGCCTTACTTACCTTCGGAGACGATGATGACCTCATTCCCGCTGGGAAACTACCTGATCGGGTTGCGCGAGGGGCTGGAGGCCAGCCTCGTCGTGGTCATCCTCATCGCCTACCTCGTCAAGACCGAACGACGCACTCTCCTGCCCCGCATCTGGGCCGGTGTCGTGGTCGCCGTGCTGATCTCCCTCGCTTTCGGGGCGCTCCTGACCTACGGGCCCCAGCGCCTGTCCTTCCAGGCGCAGGAGGCGCTGGGCGGCATCCTCTCGATCGTCGCCGTGGGCTTCGTGACCTGGATGGTCTTCTGGATGGCACGCCATGCCCGCGGCCTCTCCGGTGAGCTGCGCGGCCGGATCGACGTCGCGGTGGAGGCCGGCACGGCCAGCCTCGTCCTCGTCGCGTTCCTCGCCGTCGGACGCGAGGGCCTGGAGACGGCCCTGTTCATCTGGTCGGCCACCCAGGCCGCCGGCTCCGACGGGTCCCAGACGATCCAGCTCGTCGGTGCCCTCCTCGGACTCCTCACCGCGATGGTGATGGGCTTCGCCTTCTACAAGGGCGTGCTCAAGATCAACCTGTCGAAGTTCTTCAAGTGGACCGGGGCGATCCTCATCATCGTCGCCGCCGGCGTGCTGGCCTACGGCGTGCACGACCTCCAGGAGGCCGGGATCCTCCCGGGCCTGAACACGCTCGCCTTCGACATCAGCAACACCCTTCCCCCGGCGTCCGTGCTCGGCACCGTCCTCAAGGGCACCCTGAACTTCTCCCCCTCCACCACGGTCCTCCAGGCCGTCGTCTGGGTCCTCTACGTCATCCCGACCATGACCGTGTTCCTCCGCAAGACGCACACTCCTCCGCGACCCGCAGCCGCGGTGTCCCCCACCCAGCGCGCCGACGCTGCCTGACGAGAGGCCCCACCCCCGTGAACCGACTGCTCGCTGCCGCCTGCGCGGTCACCGCACTGGCCACCTCCTCGGCCTGCAGCCTGACCGAGTCGAACGACGCCTCGTCAAGCACGAACGACGGCACGATCAACGTGGAGTCCTCCGCCAAGGCCTGTGACCTGAGCTCGTCGAAGGCCCCCTCGGGCAACGTCGTGTTCAAGATCAAGAACACCGGCACCGAGGTGACCGAGTTCTACTTCTACGCCGAGGACGGCCTGCGCATCGTCGGTGAGATCGAGAACGTCGGTCCCGGCCTCTCGCGCGACCTCGTCGTACGCGCCGCCCCCGGCACCTACGTCGCCGTCTGCAAGCCCGGCATGTCCGGCCAGGGCATCCGCTCCGACTTCACGGTCACCGGCTCCGGCGCGAGCAACGCGATCAACGGCGTCGACCAGGCCGCCATCGACGCGGCGACGACGCAGTACGCCGACTACGTGCGCGACCAGTCACAGCAGCTGGTGGCCGCGACCACCAGGTTCGCCGACGCCTACAAGACCGGCGACGACGACCGGGCCCGCACCCTCTTCCCGCGGGCACGCGTCTTCTGGGAGCGCATCGAGACGGTCGCAGAGTCCTTCGGTGACCTCGATCCGAAGATGGACCTGCGCGAGGCCGACCTCGAGGACGGTCAGAAGTGGACCGGCTGGCACCGGATCGAGAAGGACCTCTGGCCGCCGGCGTCGGGCTACCAGCAGCTGACCCCGGCCGAGCGGACGACGTACGCCGACGACCTGCTGGCCAACACCACGGCCCTCGACACCCGCGTCGAGGACCTGAAGTACACCGTCGACCAGATCGGCAACGGGTCCAAGGGCCTGCTCGACGAGGTCGCGAGCGGCAAGATCACCGGCGAGGAGGACATCTGGTCGCACACCGACCTCTACGACTTCCAGGGCAACGTCGACGGCGCCCGGGTGGGCTTCGAGAACCTCCGGCCGCTCCTCGAGGTCAAGGACCCCGCCCTCGCCAAGCGGGTCGAGACGGCCTTCGACCACCTGCAGTCGCTGCTCGACCAGTACAAGCAGGGCGAGGACGGCTTCGTCTTCTACGACACCGTCACCGAGCCCCAGCGAAAGGAGCTCTCCGACGCAGTCAACGCGCTGGCCGAGCCGCTCTCGAAGATGACCGGAGCCATCACTCTGTGACGCCTGAACGCCCACGCACCACGGCCAACGGCGCACTCTCCCGACGCCGGCTCCTCGGAGCTGCCGGCGCGGGGGCGCTCGCGGTCGGCGCCGCCGGCGTCGGTGGGTTCGCCTACGGCAACGAGCCCGACGAGCCGCTGCAGGGAGTGGACCAGTCGACGTACCCCTTCCAGGGCAAGCATCAGTCCGGGATCACCACCCCGGCCCAGGACCGCCTCCACTTCGCCAGCTTCGACGTCACCACCGAGTCGCGTGCGGAGCTCGTGGCCCTGCTCCGGACGTGGACCGCGGCCGCGCGCGAGATGACCCAGGGCACCCAGGTGGGGGACGGCGCACCCACGTCCTACGACGCACCTCCGACCGACACCGGCGAGGCCCTCGGCCTCAGCGCCTCCGGGCTCACGCTGACCTTCGGCTTCGGTCCCTCGCTCTTCGAGAAGGACGGCAAGGAACGCTTCGGGCTGAAGGCGAAGCAGCCCGCCGCCCTGCGCGAGCTGCCGCACTTCCCGGCCGACAACCTCGACCCCGACCGCAGCGGCGGCGACCTGTGCGTCCAGGCCTGCGCCCACGACCCCCAGGTCGCCGTGCACGCGATCCGCAACCTGTCCCGCCTGGGGTTCGGAACCGTGGCGATGCGCTGGACCCAGCTCGGCTTCGGCCGGACGTCGTCCACCTCGACGCGCCAGGCCACCGCCCGCAACCTGTTCGGCTTCAAGGACGGCACCGCCAACCTCAAGGCCGAGGACCCGAAGAACGTCGAGGAGTTCGTCTGGGTGCACGAGGACGACGACGACCAGGCGGCCTGGCTCGTCGGCGGCTCCTACCTCGTCGCGCGCCGCATCAACATGCAGATCGAGCCGTGGGACCGCACCAGCCTGCGCGAGCAGGAGACGCTCGTCGGCCGCGACCGCGGCGAGGGCGCTCCGCTCTCCGGCGGCACCGAGTTCACCGAGCCCGACTTCGCCGCACACGGTCGTGAGGGACCGCTCATCGCCACCGACGCCCACGTGCGACTGGCCCACCCGACGCAGAACAAGGGCGTGCAGATGCTGCGCCGCGGCTACAACTTCACCGACGGCAGCAACTCGCTCGGGCGGCTCGACGCCGGCTTGTTCTTCATCGCCTTCGTCCGTGACCCCGACGTGCACTACATCCCCATGCAGACGCAGCTCTCCTCCAGGGACGCGCTGATGGAGTACCTCCAGCACACCGGCTCGGGCCTGTTCGCCGTACCCCCCGGCGTGACGACGAAGGACGGCTACATCGGCGAGGGACTCCTCACCTGACCAAGCTAGGGCCGCGTCTCGAACTTCATGCCGGCCTTCTGCAGCCGTGCCACGAGGTTCTGCGCCATCGCCGTGGCCGTGGTGACCTGGCCCGACGTCGTCGGGTTGTCGTCCAGGGCCAGGCACAGCGCTGACTCGGCGAGCATCTTCGCGGTCTCACCGTAGCCCGGGTCGCCGCCCGAGACGCGGGTGTGGATCGTCTTCCCGGCACTCTCGCCGACGAAGTCGACGGTGAACCAGGACCTGGCGCGCTGCTGCTCGGAGGGCCCCTCGCCCTGCGGCAACCTGCTCTTGAGAAGGTTGCGCAGCGGCTTGATCTGGGCGGCGACCAGCAGCCCGGAGACCGCGACCGCGCCACCCACGGTGTAGCGCAGCGTCTTCAGCCCGGCGTAGTGGCTGTAGCGGAAGTCAGGGCCGTAGGACTCCAGGGCGGCGCCGGAGCGTGCCACCACGAACGGGTCGAGGGTCGGCATCGGCAGCAGCCACAGGCCGAGCGTTCCGTCGCGGTGCGGCTTGCCCGCCACAGCTCGCGACTTGCGGCCACCCTCGGGGCGGCCCTCCTTCTGGCGCCGGGCAACCATCGCCTCGCGCATCTGCCTGGCCCGGCTCATCGCCCCCAGCGCGGAGTGGAGGGTGCCCCCGGACGCCTTCCCCCCGGCGCGTACGACGCCGCGCAGCGTGATCGCGTCGCCGGCCCCTAGCTGCTCGACCGTGAACCAGGCGCCGAGGTCGTGCGGGATCGAGTCGAAACCGCAGGCGTGCACGATCCGGGCTCCGGAGGCGACCGCGGCATCGTGGTGCTCGAGGTACATCCGGTCGACGAACTCCGGCTCGCCCGTGAGGTCGACGTAGTCGGTCCCCGCGGCGGCACACGCACCCACCAGCGGCTCGCCGTGCTCGAGGTAGGGACCCACCGTCGTGATGACGACCCGGGTCGACCGGGCCAAATCGCGCAGGGAGGCTTCGTCAGAGCTGTCAGCCTGCAGCAGCGGCAGCTCGCTCAGGGCCGGGTCGATCGTGGCCAGGCGGTCGCGGACCGCCCGCAGCTTCTCCTGGTTGCGACCGGCCAGGGCCCACCGCAGCCCCTCGGGGGCGTGCTGGGCGAGGTAGGCCGCCGTGAGCCCACCGGTGAAGCCGGTGGCGCCGAGGACGACGACGTCGTGGTCGCGGGGGGCATTCTCTGCGGGCAAGGTTCTCTCCTGGTCACGTCGGTCGGGCGGGCTCATCCTCGCTCATCCCACGTCCCCGGGAACCGGGTGGTCCCAGGCTGCGTCACAGCACCATGGAATCTCCGGCGAAGACAGCTCTGGGCGGCGGCCTCATCTCTGCACTCGCGATCGGCGGCATGGTCGTGGTCGGCGTCACCGCGGGGGTGGTCGCCGATCCGGCCGCCCCGCCCGCCGGGGCGGCGACAGGACTGGTCGGCTTCCAGGACTGCGGAGCGCTGAAGGCCTGGTACGTCGACCACACGCTCGACCAGGTCGGCCCCTACGGGTGGGGCGGTCGGGGATGGCCGATGGCGATGCGGGCGGGGGACGACGTCATGCTCGACACCGCCACCTCCACCGACCCGGCGGCGAGCACGGCCGGCGCCGCCGAGGACGCGGTCAGCAGCAGCCCCACCGGGACGAACACCCAGGAGGCAGGGATCGACGAGCCCGACGTCGCGAAGACCGACGGACGGATCGTCGTACGTCTCGAGGACGGCCGGCGTCTTGTGGTCACCGACCTCCGCGGACCCGCACCGCGGGACGTGGGCTCCTGGATCGCTCCGCGGAACAGCCATCTCGACGGCCTGCTCCTGGTGGGTGACCACGTGCTCCTCTCGGGCGGCGGACCCACGGTGATCGACCGGGCGCGGGACAGGCGCAGCACGATGGTCGCGCCCTTCGGCACGGAGCTGGTCGACCTCGATCTCTCCGACCCGACCAGACCGCTGGTGGCGAGCCGCACGAGCTGGTCGGGACGTCAGCTCTCCCTGAGGCAGTACGGCGAGACCGTCCGCCTCGTCACCTCGACCGGCCTGCCGTCGCTGCCGTTCGTGCAGCCCCGACCCGGCCGGCTCACCGAGGACGAGGCGAAGGAGCGCAACCGCGCTATCGTCCGCTCCTCGAGCGTCGAGGACTGGGTGCCGGGGATGACCTCGGAGTCCGCGTCGGGACGGCTCGTCGGGTGCGACGAGGTCTACCACCCGACGACGTGGTCGGATGCGGAGACCGTGGCCGTGGCGACCTTCCGCCCCGGTGCCGTCGGCTCGGCCACCGCTGTGGCCGTCACCGGAGCGGGCGCCGAGGTGTACTCCTCGGCGAACCGGCTCTACGTCACGTCCACGGACTGGGGAGGCCGGGTCCTCTACCGGCCGATGACAGGGCCCGGCCTGATCTCGCCCGTCCAGCCGCTGAACCCGGCTCGCACCCACCTCCACGCCTTCGCCCTCGACGCAGACACGACGCGCTACGTCGCCTCCGGCGTCATCGACGGCACGATCCGGGACCGCTGGTCCCTCGATGAGTACGACGGCCACCTGCGCGTCGCGGTCTCGTGGCTTGACCGCCGCGGGGACACCCGCGACAACGGCATCGTCGTTCTCGAGGAGAGGGGTGGGCGCCTGGAGCGGGTCGGGCAGCTGCGCGGGCTCGGGGTCGACGAGCAGATCCAGTCCGTGCGGTGGTTCGACGCCCTGGCCGTGCTGGTGACCTTCCGCCAGACCGACCCGCTCTACACCGTCGACCTCAACGACCCGACCCGCCCGCGGGAGCTGGGGGCACTGAAGATTCCCGGCTTCTCCTCCTACCTGCACCCCATCGGTGGCGACCGGCTGCTCGGTCTGGGCACCGACGCCACTCCGAAGGGACGCACGGTGGGCGCCCAGGCCGGCGTCTTCGACCTCCGCGACCCGGCCCGCACCAGGCAGACCGGCAAAGTGACCTTCGGCCCGGACAGCTTCCTCACCGCGAGCGGCGACCCACACGCCTTCACCTGGCTGCCTCAGGACAGTGCGGCGATCACCACCCTGGAGCGTTGGGGCGACGCGACCGACGGTCCCAGCCTGGTCCTGCTCCGAGTGGCGCCGTCCGGCGCGATCTCCACCGAGGACCTGCCCTCCCCCGGAGGTTGGCAGCCCCGGGCGCTGCCGCTGCCGGACGGCCGGGTGGCGCTGGTCGGCTCGACGGTGAGGATCATCGACCTCGACGGTTGACGGACGCGGCGTATTCTCGAGCCATGTGCCGAAACATCCGCACCCTGCACAACTTCGAGCCTCCCGCCACGCGGGACGAGGTGCGCGCCGCCGCCGTCCAGTACGTCCGCAAGGTCAGCGGGGCGACCAGGCCCTCGCTGGCCAACCAGGACGCCTTCGACCAGGCCGTTGCCGAGGTCGAGGCGACCACCCGTCGGCTGCTGGAGGGCCTCAGCACCAGCGCCCCGCCCAAGAACCGCGAGGAAGAGTCCGCCAAGGCACGCGCTCGGGCCGAGCTGCGCTACGCCCGTGGCTGACCTGCTCGACGAGGAGCAGGACCAGCTGCTGGACGGACTGCTGGACGGACTGCTGGACGGGCTGCTGGGCGGCCTGCTGGGCGGGCGCGTCGTCGCCCTGACCGGCGCCGGCCTCAGCACCGACTCGGGCATCCCCGACTACCGCGGACCGGGTGCGCCGGTGCGGATGCCGATGACCTTCCAGGAGTTCGTCGCCACCCCCGACAACCAGCGTCGCTACTGGGCCCGCGCCCACGTCGGCTGGTCCCGGATGGGTTCCGCCGAGCCCAACGACGGCCACCACGCCCTCGCCCGGCTCGAGGCCACGGGCCGGGTCCCGTTCCTGATCACCCAGAACGTCGACGGACTCCACGAACACGCCGGGCACCAGCGGATGGTCGCGCTGCACGGCCGGATCAGCGAGGTCGTCTGCCTCGACTGCGGCGGGCAGACGCACCGCACGGCGATGCAACAGCTCCTCAGCGAAGCCAACCCCGGCTGGGTGCAGGAGCACGCGGACGTCGCCTCCCGACCGGACGGTGACGTAGACCTCGACGAGACGGTCGGGTTCGTCGTACCCGGCTGTGACGGCTGCGGCGGACGGCTCAAGCCCCACGTGGTCTTCTTCGGCGAGAACGTCCCCAAGCAGCGCGTGGAGCGCTGCTACGCGGCACTCGACGACGCCGACGCCCTGCTCGTCGCCGGTTCCTCGCTGACGGTGATGTCGGGACTGCGCTTCGTGAGGTACGCCGCGAAGGCGGGCCTGCCCGTGGTCATCGTCAACCGTGGCGCCACCCGGGGTGACCCGCTCGCCACCGTCAAGATCGACGCCGGCTGCAGCGAGTGGCTCGTGGCCTGGTCCGAGGCCGCGGCGAAGGGTCGGTCAGGCGGGCGTGACGAAGATGTGCTCAGCAGCCTCGGTCACGATCTCGGCCGTCTCGCCTGAGCTGCCGAGAAGCACACCCTCGGGAGTGGAGACGGCCGCGATCACAGCGCCGGGGATGGCGCCGGCCCGTCGTAGCGCACCCATGAGGACCTCGTCCTTCTGCATCTCCTCGCTGATGCGGCGCACGCGCACGCGGCGCGACTCTGCGCCGACCGCGGTGCTGAGGGTGTCGACACCGTCGCCGCGGAACAGCTCGGGGGCGTTGACCTCGCCGAGCTCGGCGAGTCCGGGGATCGGGTTGCCGTAGGGCGACTCCGTGGGGTGGTCGAGCAGCTCGAGCAGGCGCCTCTCGACGGTCTCGCTCATCACGTGCTCCCAGCGGCAGGCCTCCTCGTGCACGAGCTCCCAGTCGAGACCGATCACGTCGGTCAGGAGGCGCTCGGCGAGTCGGTGCTTGCGCATCACCCGCGTGGCCAGGCCGTTCCCCTCCTCGGTGAGCTGGAGGTGCCGGTCACCCTCGACGGTCAGCAGGCCGTCGCGCTCCATCCGGGCCACGGTCTGGCTCACGGTCGGCCCGCTCTGGTGCAGGCGCTCGGCGATGCGCGCGCGCAGGGGGACGATTCCCTCTTCCACGAGCTCGTAGATGGTGCGGAGGTACATCTCGGTGGTGTCGATCAGGTCGCTCACGCCGTCATTCTGCCCCATGACGCCACACGGACGACGCGCTCCCCGGGCCCGCCGGGACCAGCGGTGATTTGCGCGTTCTGCCCCATGGGGACCCACGACGGGATAGAACACTGACGTGCAAGCTTCTCGTCCGAGCCGCGTCTTCTTGCTGGACAGCCACGAGATCTTCCGCAAGGGAGTGCGCTACGTGCTCGATGGCCATCCCGACGCCGAGGTCGTCGGCGAGAGCGGCTCCATCGCCGATGGCGTCCGCGAGATCGCCCTCGCCGGTCCCGACGTCGCCGTGGTCGGCATCCGCGAGAACGAGCGCGACCACCTCGAGGCGCTGGGACCGCTGCGGGTGTCCCACCCCGACGTACGCCTGATCGTGCTGACCCGGACCGACGACGACGAGACGCTGGCCGCCGCGATGCGCGTGGGTGCCAACGGCTACCTGAGCAAGGAGGTCTCCGCCGCCCAGCTCGTGACCGCTGTCCAGTCGGTGGTCCGGGGCCACGACGTGATCGACCCCGAACGAGCCAAGAGCCTGGTACGACTCCATAGTGGGCCCGAACCCGTCGCCGGCGACCCACTGGCCCACCTGACCAGCCAGGAGCGCAAGATCCTCGCCCTGATCGCGGAGGGGCTCTCCAACCGTCAGATCGCCGAGCGACTGTTCCTGGTCGAGAAGACCGTGCGCAACCATGTCACCCGGTTGTTCTCCAAGCTCGGCGTGGAGCGGCGCACGCAGGCGGCCCTGGTCGCCACGCGGCTCGACGGGCTCCGCGCACACCGCGACTGAGCTGCCGGTCAGTCCTTCTTGCGGTTGCTCAGCGCCTGCCTCAGGGAGCGCACGGCATCGTCGCTGGGCGACGCGGCCTCCTTGTTGCTGCTCTCCAGCTCGGCCAGCAGCTCGGAGCGGTGCACCGGCAGCGAACGAGGGGCGTCGATTCCGACGCGGACGACGTCACCGCGCACTTCGAGGACGGTGACGACGACATCGTCACCGATCGTGATGCTCTCACCGACGCGGCGGCTCAGGACCAGCATGGGACCACGCTACCGGGCGGACCCGCCGATGCCCGCAGTGAGGCTCAAGCAGCGGCGAGTGGCGCCGCGACCGAGAGGGCCGGATCGTCGAGGATGACCTGCTGGGCGCGCCTGGTGACGGTGTTCACCAGGACGGGTGCGATCAGGTTCGCGGTGCTCGTCATCAGCGACGTACCGGCATTGACCACGACGAGGAGCAGGACGTCCTCGACCGCGTCGATGCCGAGCGCCCGGACGGCGTCGTCGCCGACCTCAGGCGCGTAGTCGGGGAAGAAGGCCGCCGGCGGGACCACCAGGAACCGCAGCCCGGGGTCCTCCAGCGACCGCAGGGCGCACAGCAGGCCGTCGTCGTCGAGCTGCACCAGCGCAAATCGGGTGAGCCCGGGGAAGCCCGGCAGGGGCTCCACCAGTTCGATCACCGGCATCGTCGGCATGTCGCTCCCACTTGTGTCGAGTTGCGGTCTCGTGCGGACCGGGGCTTCCTGGAGGATCATCGCAAGAAGTCCAGCAGGCTGGGCTGCATGACACGGGCGGTCGCGGCCAGGGATGCCTGGTAGGCCGTCTCCTGCATCTTCAGGTCGACGATCACCGCCGGGAGATCGGCATCCTCCACGTCCGAGAGGGACGCCTTCAGCCTCAGCTCGGTGTCGATGGCCGTCTGGTTGGCGCCGTCGACCCGCTTGGCCCGGGTGCCGACCTCGGCGTGCGAGGACGCGAGCCGGTCCAGATCCTTGTTCAGGGCCGTGAGCGCGACGCGGATGCCGGCGTCGTCACCGGCGCGCAGTGCGGTCGAGAGCGTCTCCAGGTGGGCGAACACGTCGTCCCCGGCCGGGCCGAGCGTGGCCTGGGCGTCACCGTCGACCCGCAGGCTGACACCGTCGGCGACGGAGCGTTCCACGGGGCGCGAGCCGTCCCCGACGTACCCGACGGTGACCCCGTCCGCGGCCAGGTCGTAGGCCTTGGACCCGGCCGTGATGCCACCGAAGACCGGCCTACCGAGGTAGGTGGTGTTGGCGGTGGCGAGGAGCCCGCCCCTGAGCTGGTCCACGCTGGCGGCCAGGTTGTTGCGCACCGCCGGGCCAGCAGACCCGCTGCTGGCGCCCTGGATGGCCAGGTCGCGCGCCTCGCGCGTCTGATCGGTGAGCGAGGTGACCGTGTTGTCGATCGTGCCCAGCCAGGCAGCCCCGTCCTGGGCGTTGCGCTGGTACTGGCGCGAGGTGGCCAGGCTGTCGCGCAGACGCATCGCCGATGTGGTGCCCGTCGGTGAGTCCGAGGGACGGTTGAGCACCCGCCCGGTCGAGAGCTGCTCCTGCAACCGGGCCATCCGGCCCAGGTTGGTCTGCAGCGAGCCCAGCGACTGCCGGGTCATCATGTTCTGGGTGATGCGGGTGATGGCCATCAGCGCACCAGCCCGGTCCGGTTGATCAGGGTGTCGAGCATCGAGTCCACGGTCGTCATCACGCGCGACGCCGCTTCGTAGGCCCGTTGGGACGTCATCAAGTTGACCATCTCCTCATCGAGGTCGACCCCGGAGAGCTGGTCCTTGGCGTTGTCGACCTGCCCGGTGATCACCTGCTGGTTGGCGGCACGTCTGCGGGACTCGAGCACCTCGGTGCCGAGCCCGGTGACGAGGCGCTGGTAGGCACCTTCGACCCCGGTGGCGGTGGCCAGCTTGCCGGCGTTGCCGACGTCGAGCCCACCACCGGGCACGGACGAGGCAGCCACCAGGGCCGGGTCGCTGAACGCGACGTCCAGGGTCCCGAGCACGTCGCCCGGGTTGTAGGCGAAGAATGCGGTGCCCGGCTGGCCTGCGGCGTCGTACCCCGCCTGGTGCTGGGCGTTGGCACCGTCGGCCAGGTCCTTGGCCACGGCGGCCAGCCCGGTCAGGTACGCCGGCAGGGTGGTCGTGAGCAGGTCGGTGATGCCGCCCATCTCGCCTCCCATGCCGGCCGGGACCGCGGTGGTGCCGGCGCTGTCGACGATCTCGAAGGACACCGGGTTGCCGTCGGCATCCCCCGTGGGTGTCACCCCGCCGGTGATCCTCAACGTGCCCGCCTGGCTGCCGGTCACCAGGGCGACCCCGTTGATCGTCACGTCGGCCGCACCGTCGGGGCGGACGGTCGCCTTGGCGCCGGTCTGCTCCGAGAGACGCAGCGTCAGCTGGTCGCGGGTGTCCAGGAGCACGCCCACGTCCGACCCGTTGAGGGTTCCGGCGGTGATGGCCCGGTTGACGTCCGCCAGGTCCTTGGCGAGCGTGTTGATCTCACTGACGTCGCCGAGCAGGTGCACGCGCTGGTCGCCGGCCTCGGACTCCACGTTGCGGGCCTGGGACTTGATCGCGTCGACCACGCTGCGGCCACTGGAGATCACCTGCGCCCGGGCTGAGGCGCTGGACGGGTTCGCCGCGAGATCGTGCCAGGCCGAGCGGAGGTCGGACATGGCCGAGGCCAGGCCGGCGTCCCCCGGCTCTCCGAGGCCGTTCTCGACCCGCTCCAGGGAGGCCTGGCGGACGTCGAGGTAGCTCTGGTTCGCGTGCTCACGACGACCGCGGACGTTCAGCAGCTCGTCAGTCATCCGGTTCACGCCGGAGACAGAGACACCGTCACCGGCCCCCGTGTAGCGCGACCACATGGCCGGCTGCGCCGGGCCTGCCACCGCAGCACCCTCGACCCGACGACGCGCGTAGCCGTCCGTCGCCACGTTGGCGATGTTCGAGCCGGCCACGTCCATCGCGACACGGTTGTACCGCAGCGCCGAGAGGGCCGTGTTGAGGGAGGCGAAGCTGGACACGGTTCACAGGCTCCTGTCGACCAGGCGCGGCGAGGGCTTGGTGATCACGGCGCCGCCGTCGGGGCGATAGCCCTCGGCCTCGTGCTCGAGGCTGAGCAGCGTCTCGCGGGCCGAACGCAGGCCCGTGGTCAACAGCTCCCGGTTTTCCTCGGCGAGCGAGACGATCTCGCGGCTGACGGACTCGAAGGCCTCGCGGTGCTCCAGCATGATCGAGCGCCAGGGCTCCTCGACCGCCTCGGCGAACGCCCGCAGGCTCGGGTTGCTGGTGAGGCCGATCGAGGCGGCGGCCGCGTCGGCGGCGACGGCACGCAACATCTCGGTCTCGCGCAGAAGCTCGAGCACCAGCTCGACCTCCTTGGCGGCCCGTGCCAGCCAACGGGTACGACCGCTCCCGAGCACCAACTGCTCCATCTCGAGCTTGAAGAGCAGCGAGTCGAGCAAGTCACGCTCGCGCCACAAGATCTGCGACAGCCTGTCCACGGCACGCCTCTCAATTCTCGGTACACCCCGTCGGTGTCCTCGACTGACCCCATCGGCCCGTTCTGGCCGCTGTTGAGCAAAAGCAGAGAAATTGCGAACCGCAATAGTGCGTTCGCACTAGATCAGTGAGGGACAGATGTCCCAACTTGTCCCACCGGGAGTGCATATCTGCCCATTCACCCCCCAAACCGGACATTTACCCCGGAGTCTGTACTGCGTGACGAACGCTTACGCCCCCGCCGCCTCCTCCGCCGCGGACCAGCTGATCAGTCAGCACATGCCGCTGGTCTCCCACATCGTCCGCGAGACCCTGGTGCGGGTCCCCGCGCACGTGAACCGCGACGACCTCACCTCGGCCGGCCTGCTGGCCCTGGTGCAGGCAGCCCGGGCGTTCGACACCACCCGCGGAGTTCCTTTCGCCAGCTACGCCAAGACCCGCATCCGCGGCGCCATCCTCGACGAGCTGCGTTCGGTCGACTGGGCCTCCCGCTCGGTCCGCCGCCGGGCCCGCGACCTCGACGAGACCCGCTCCAAGCTTGCCAACGCCCTCGGCCGGGTGCCCAACGACGCCGAGGTGGCCAGCGCCCTCGGCGTACCGGTGGAGGACATCTCTCGCAACGAGGACGACGTCGCCCGCGCACAGGTCCTCTCCCTCCAGGGTGCCGACCAGAGCGATCTCGACGAGCTGCTGCCGAACGGTGGCCCCACGCCCGAGCAGGTGCTGGTGCACCGCGAGAGTCTCTCCTACATGGTGGCGGCCGTCGCCGAGCTGCCGGAGCGGCTGCGCACCGTCGTCGAGCAGTACTTCCTCGCCGAGCGCCCGATGGCCGAGATCGCCGCCGAGCTCGGGGTCAGCGAGTCCCGCGTCTCCCAGATCCGTGCCGAGGCCCTCGTCCTGATGCGTGGTGCCCTGCACCGCGAGCTCGAGCCCGAGCCGGCCCCCAAGGCGGAGCGCAACGACGGCTGCGTCGCCCGCCGTCGCGAGGCGTACTACGCCGCCGTGGCAGCCCGGCACACCGCTGCCGCGCTCGACCGTCCCCGCTCCGTGCGGGTTCTCGACGAGACCGCCTGATTTTCTGAGGAAACTCCTCAGGCCTCCCACGGCCAGGCCGATGGGATTGGCACGGAGCCCAAGGATGGGCTCCCGCATCACGACTCAACATTCCAGGAAGGAACACCATCATGAGTCTCCGCATCAACCAGAACATCGACGCTGTCAACTCCTACCGCAACCTGTCAGTCACGCAGGGGCAGATGTCCAAGTCGCTGGAGAAGCTCTCCAGCGGGTTCCGCATCAACCGTGCCGCTGACGACGCTGCCGGTCTCGCGATCTCCGAGGGCCTGCGCTCGCAGGTCGGCGGTCTCAAGGTCGGCGTCCGCAACGCCCAGGACGGCATCTCGGTCGCACAGACCGCTGAAGGCGCCCTGACC
>JBKJON010000234.1:0-2883 GCA_046595715.1 Marmoricola sp. | reverse complement strand
GCCGAGCTCGCCTGGGTGCTCCAGTGCCTGACCGGGTTCGGCGAGGCGCGCCGGATGACGCAGTTCAAGGACAAGTCGGCCAAGGGCGGGGAGGGCGCCTCGAGCGTCGGTCTCTTCACCTACCCGATCCTGCAGGCCGCCGACATCCTCCTCTACCGCCCCCAGTACGTCCCGGTGGGCGAGGACCAGCGACAGCACCTCGAGCTGACGCGAGACCTCGCGAACCGCTTCAACCACCGCTACAAGAAGACGTTCCGTCTCCCGGAGCCCTACATCCTCAAGGAGACCGCGAAGATCGTCGACCTGCAGAACCCTGCGATCAAGATGTCGAAGTCGAGCTCCAGTCCCGGTGGCATCGTGATGATGCTGGACGAGCCTTCCGTCTCGGCGAAGAAGATCCGCTCGGCGGTCACCGACTCGGACTCCGAGGTCAGGTTCGACCCCGAGGAGAAGCCCGGAGTCTCCAACCTGCTCACGATCTACTCGGCGCTGAGTGGACGTGGCATCGAGGATCTGGTGTCGACGTACGGCGCCCAGGGCTACGGCGCGTTGAAGAAGGACCTCGCTGAGGTGGTCATCGAGTTCGTGACGCCGTTCCGCAACCGCACCCTGGAGCTCCTCGACGACCGCGGCGAGCTGGAGCGGGTGCTGCACTCCGGAGCTGAGACAGCAGGTGCAGTGGCTCGAGCGACCCTTGCCGACGTCTATGACCGCGTCGGTCTCCTGGCCCGAGCGCCTAGGTAGGGTCAGGCCGTGCCCACGATCGGAGTCTCCGTCCCAGTACCCGAGCCTTGGGGAACCGAGCTGCAGCGCTACCGGATCGACCTCGGTGACGCGGCCGCGCACCACATCCCGACGCACATCACGTTGCTACCGCCGCACCAGGTGGATGCGGACGACCTCGAGCCGGTGATGACGCACCTGGAGCAGGTGGCGGTGGCGACGACGCCCTTCCGCGTGCACCTGCGCGGCACCGGCACGTTCAAGCCGGTCTCGCCGGTGGTCTTCGTCGGGGTGGTCGAGGGGATCAGCGAGTGCGAGCAGCTGGCCGCAGGTGTGCGGCAGGGGCCGCTTGTCATCGAGCGCCAGTTCCCCTACCACCCGCACGTGACCGTGGCCCACCATCTCCCGGCCGAGCAGCTCGACCGTGCGTTCACCGAGCTCGAGGACTTCGACGCGACCTTCGACGTGGACGAGCTGTGGATGTACCTCCACGACGAGGCGTACGGATGGCAGCCCACCCAGGCCTTCCCGCTGGGTCGTTGATCAGTACCCGTTGCGGATGGCGGTGCGAAGGTCCTTGTTGAGCTGAGAGATCACGTCGAGTGGGATCCCCTTCGGGCAGGCCGCCGTGCACTCACCGATGTTGGTGCACCCGCCGAAGCCCTCGTGGTCGTGCTGCCCGACCATGCTGACCACGCGGGTGTCGCGCTCGGCCTGACCCTGGGGAAGCTCGCCGAGGTGGGTGATCTTGGCCCCCACGAACAGCGACGCGGACCCGTTCGGGCAGGCAGCGACGCACGCGCCACAGCCGATGCAGGTGGCCACGTCGAAGGCGCGGTCGGCGTTGTCCTTGGGGACCGGGGTGGCGTGCGCGTCGGGAGCGGCACCGGTGTTCACCGAGATGTAGCCGCCCTGCTGGATGATCCGGTCGAACGCGCCGCGGTCGACCACGAGGTCCTTGAGCACCGGGAACGCGTCGGCACGCCACGGCTCGATGGTGATGGTCTCCCCGTCGTGGAACGAGCGCATGTGCAGCTGGCAGGTGGTGGTGACCTGCGGGCCGTGGGCCTCGCCGTTGATCATCAGGCCGCACATGCCGCAGATGCCCTCGCGGCAGTCGGAGTCGAACGCGATCGGCTCCTCGCCCTCGCCGTTCAGGCGCTCGTTGAGGACGTCCAGCATCTCGAGGAACGACATGTCCTCCGAGATCTCGTCGACCTCGTAGGTGTGCATCGCACCCTCGGAGGCCGGGTCGGGCTGGCGCCAGATCTTGAGGGTGAGCTTCACTTGTAGGACCGTGCCTTCATCTCGACGAACTCGTAGGTCAGGTTTTCCTTGTGCAGGATGGGCTTGTCGTCCTGTCCGGCCCACTCCCAGGCCGCCACGTAGGCGTACTGGTCGTCGTGGCGGAGGGCCTCACCCTCATCGGTCTGGGACTCGGCCCGGAAGTGTCCACCGCAGGACTCGCGACGGTTCAGGGCATCGATGCACATCAGCTCGCCGAGCTCGAAGAAGTCGGCCACGCGACCGGCGCGCTCCAGCGACTGGTTCAGGCCGTCGGCGCTGCCGAGCACCTTCACGTTGCGCCAGAAGTCGTCGCGCAGCCCACGGATGAGGTCGATCGCCTTCCTCAGGCCGTCCTCGGTGCGCTCCATGCCGCAGTACTCCCACATGATGTTGCCGAGCTCGCGGTGGTAGGAGTCGACGGTGCGGGTGCCCTTGTTGGTCATGAAGTGGTCGATGCGTGACTGCACCGAGGCCTGGGCCTCGACCACGGCCGGGTCGTCCTCGGCGATCTTCTCGAACGGGCCGTCAGCGAGGTAGTCGCGGATCGTGTTCGAGAGCACGAAGTAGCCGTCGGCCAGGCCCTGCATCAGCGCCGAGGCGCCGAGGCGGTTGGCCCCGTGGTCGGAGAAGTTGGCCTCACCGGTGACGAACAGACCGGAGATCGAGCTCTCCAGGTCGTAGTCGACCCAGAGGCCACCCATCGTGTAGTGCACGGCCGGGTAGATCCGCATCGGGACCTCGTAGGGGTCCTCGCCCGTGATCTGGGCGTACATGTCGAACAGGTTGCCGTACTTGCTCTCGATGGCCGGCCGGCCCAGGCGCTCGATGGCCTCGGAGAAGTCGAGGTAGACGCCGCGGCGTACGCCTTCGACC
>JBKJON010000196.1:0-5208 GCA_046595715.1 Marmoricola sp. | reverse complement strand
TGGGGCGCCGCGTCGGGGCGTCCCAGCTGGACCAGGTGGCGAAGGTCGCCGGACCCATCGCCGACCTCGCTCGAGTTCACGAGGTCGTTCTCGTCCACGGAAACGGCCCCCAGGTCGGCCTGCTGGCGCTGGAGAGCGCGGCTGACCAGTCCCTGAGCCGGCCCTACCCCTTGGGTGACCTCGTCGCGGAGACGCAGGGACTCATCGGCTACTGGCTGCAACAGGCCATCAGCCGAACCCTGGCCTCACCCGTGGTGACCCTCGTGACCCAGACCGTCGTCGACGCGAACGACCCCGCCTTCGCCCACCCCACCAAGTTCGTGGGATCGGTCTATGACGACCTGGAGGCGAAGACACTGGAGACCGAGCACGACTGGACCTTCGCCCGCGACGGGCGGGCGTGGCGCCGGGTGGTGGCCTCCCCCAGGCCACGTCGGGTCGTCGAGACCAGCACCGCGGACCTGCTGCTCAGCAGCGGGGTCACCGTGGTCCTGGCCGGAGGCGGGGGTGTTCCGGTCACCGAGGGTCCCCATGGTCTCGAGGGCATCGAGGCGGTCGTCGACAAGGACCTCGTCGCCGCCCATGTCGCCGAGGAGCTCAACGCCGACCTGTTCGTCGTACTCACCGACGTCGCCGCCGTGATGGTCGACTTCGGGACGCCTCAGCAGAAGCCGTTGGGCGAGGTGACTGCTTCCGAACTGGCGGGCCACCGGTTCCCGGCAGGCTCGATGGGACCCAAGATCGAGGCGGTCTGCCAGTTCGTCGAGGCCACCGGACACCGAGCCGCCATCGGCTCCCTCGACGACGTGGCCTCCGTGGTCTCCGGCGGCGCCGGGACCCAGGTCCGGCCCTGACCCAGACACTTGAAGACTTTTTCATGTGATAAAGTCACCATGTCAGACCAACCAACCAGGAGAGCGGTCGACGACATGGACAGCATCCCGTTGTACGAGGCGAAGGCCGACCTCTTCCGCACCCTCGGGCATCCCGTCCGGATCCGGGTGCTGGAGCTGCTGCAGGACGGACCCCGGCCGGTGAGCGAGCTGTTGGTCCGGATCGACGTCGAGGCCTCCAACCTCTCCCACCAGCTCGGGGTGCTCCGACGGGCCGGGTTGGTCCGCTCCTCCCGTGAGGGCGCCACTGTGCTGTACCGCCTGGCCACGAAGGACGTCGCCCAGCTCCTGCTCCACGGTCGCCGGATCCTCCTGGCCCTGGGCGCCGAACAGCAGGGTCTTCTCGCGGAGCTCCGCGACTCAGCGGACTCGGTGTGAGACTCACCCGGGCCATCGGCCCCACACAACGCCTCGTGGGACTCTGCGGCCACCGGCTCCGGGCGCTCCTTCCCACAGGGACGGACCTGGCCGCCGTACGCCGGAACCCTCGACAGGATCTCCTGGCCGGAGTGACGGTCGCCATCGTGGCCCTGCCGCTCGCCCTGGCCTTCGGAGTGGCTTCGGGACTGGGCGCCCAGGCCGGTCTGGCCACCGCCGTGGTCGCGGGCATCATCGCCGCCGTCTTCGGCGGCTCGAACTTCCAGGTCTCGGGTCCTACGGGCGCCATGACCGTCGTGCTGGTACCCGTGGTGCACCAGCACGGGGCATCGGGCGTGCTGATGGTCGGCCTTCTCGCCGGCCTGGTCCTGGTGGTCATGGCCGCTGCTCGGCTCGGTCGCTACGTGCAGTTCCTCCCCGTGTCCGTCATCGAGGGCTTCACCGCAGGAATCGCCGTCGTCATCGCCCTCCAGCAGGTCCCGGCCGCCCTGGGAGTGGCCGACGCCTCGGGCGAGAAGGTCTGGGCCGTCGCCGCCGACGCGGTGAGCCGTTACGTCGCGGCCCCCGATCCGGCCCCGCTCGTGATCGCCCTGTCGGTGGCCACGCTGATGCTCGTCGGGGCGCGCTGGCGCCCCCGGCTGCCGTTCTCGCTCATCGGCGTCATCGCCGCGACGCTGGTGGCCCGGCTGCTGGACTTTCGCCTGACGACCCTGGGGCACCTTCCGGCCGGTCTACCGGCCCCGTCGCTCGCCTTCATTGACGTGGGGGCCGTCGGCTCGCTGACGACCGCCGCCCTGGCGATCGCCGCCCTCGCTGCCCTCGAGAGCCTGTTGTGCGCGACCGTCGCGGACGGCATGACAGTCAACGAGAGGCACGACCCGGACCGCGAGCTCTTCGGCCAGGGCCTGGCGAACATCGTCGTACCCATCTTCGGAGGGGTGCCGGCAACCGCCGCCATCGCCAGGACCGCGGTGAACGTACGCGCGGGAGCCAGCTCCCGACTCGCCGCCGTCACCCACTCGCTGGTGCTGCTGCTCCTGATCTTCGCGGCTGCGCCTCTCGTCTCCGAGATCCCCCTCGCAGCGCTCGCCGGAGTGCTGTTCGCGACCTGCATCCGGATGGTCGAGGCGGGATCGCTGCGCGCCCTGGTGCGTTCGACCCGCTCCGACGCCGTCATCGTCGCGCTGACGTTCACCGTCACCGTGGCCGTCGACCTCGTCACGGCCGTCGGCGTGGGCGTGGGAGTGGCCATCGTCCTGGCGCTGCGCTCCGTGGCCCGTACGGCCCGCTTGGAACAGGTCCCCCTCGAGGCCGGCGACCACACCCGGGAGGAGCACTCGCTCCTGAGCGAGCACATCGTCGCCTACCGCATCGACGGACCGCTCTTCTTCGGCGCCGCCCACCGTCTGCTCCTCGAGCTGCCCGACATCGTCGACGTCGACGTGGTGATCCTCCGGATGTCGCGCGTCACCACGATGGACGCCACCGGTGCACAGGTCCTGGGAGACGCCATCACCAGGCTCGAACGCCGCGGCATCATCGTGCTGCTCTCCGGGATAGCCCCCGGGCACGAGGACGTGCTGAGCTCACTCGGGATCGCCCCCCTGCTCCGTCGACAGGGCCGCATCTTCGTCGACACACCCAGCGCCATCCGCTGCGCGAGAACCCTGCTCGGCGAGCTGTCCACCACCGCCGAAGACCTCCAGGCGCATGTCCTCGACTGAAGGAACCCAGGACCGACACACCGGACGCCTGTGGGAGCGGCGGGCTGGGTGATCGCGGCGGCCAGGGTCTTAGGTCCCACCACACGCAACCTTGATCCCCTGACCCAGGTCGGCCGGCCGACAGAGACTGGACGGGGCGGCCGAGACCGTCGACGAGATCGCCGGGAGGCAGCATGAGACCGGGTAGCGGAACGATCGTGGTGGGTGTGGACGACTCAGCCGGGTCTCTGCAGGCCTTGGAGCGTGCGGTGGACGAGGCAGTTCTCCAGCACCGTGCCGTGACAGTGGTGCACGCCCTGCCGGCCACCACCCCGGCCTGGCTCGACCCCGAGGTCGTCGGCGTCCGGGCCTCCCACGCAGCCAGCCTGCGAGAACGAGGCCAGGAAGTCCTGGACCGGGCCAGGAAGCACGTCGAGAACCGCGCTCCCGGTCTAGCGTTGTACGAGCTGTTCCGCCTCGGTGATCCCCGAGAGGTCCTTCTCGAGCTGTCGGAAGACGCTGCGATGGTCGTCGTGGGCTCTCGCGGTCGTGGCCATCTGAGCAGCCTCCTGCTGGGTTCCACGGCAGTCGCCGTCGTCCGGCACGCTCACTGTCCCGTCATCGTGCACCGCCCCGACGAGTCGGGGGCGAGGCGTCACGGCATCGCCGTCGGCGCCGACGCGACGCCGGACTCACTCACAGTGCTGGCCTTTGCCTACCAGCAGGCGGACTGGCACAAGCTTCCCCTCACCGTGGTGCACTGCTGGTACTTCGATCCGCCCGACGACGACGCTGGTCCGCATCCTGTGAGCACCAGCCAGGCACAGCGGATCGCACTGGCCGAGTCCTTGGCCGGCCTGGCCGAGAGGTACCCGGACGTCGTCGTGCACCCGGTGCTCGAGCAGGGCATGCCCGAGCGTCACCTGATCGAGCTCGCGGACAAGATGAACCTGCTGGTCGTGGGCCAACACCACGGAAGCCGCGCTTCACAGTTCATGTTCGGCTCCGTCTCGGTCTGGTTGGTCGAGCACGCGACCTGCCCGGTCGCCGTCGTTCCGTTGGACCTGGAGTAGGCGCGTTCCCTGAGCTGCTTCAGGTCGTGTCAGACACTGTCGAACGTCGGCTGCCGGCTCGCTGCCTCCGGACCCGGGAGAACGCCTTGCGCAGCTCGTCGAACCACATCACCGAGCTGGCCATCGCCCCGCACACGACCCAGTGGAGAGGGTCGAGGGACGCAGTCCCGAAGGCGCTCTGGAGCAACGGAACCTCGACGACCGCCACCTGTGCGAACACGCCGAACACGACGGCGGCCCACAGCCAGCCGTTGACGAACAGGTGATGGAACGCGCTCGTCGTCTCCGAGCGGGAGTTGAACGCGTTGAACAGCTGCGCCAGGACCAACGTGGTGAAGCCGCAGGTGCGAGCCACCGCCAGTGAGTCATTTCCTTCCACGAGTCCCCCCGGGAGGAAGATGTCGATGGTCAGGAGGGTCGCGGCCGCGATGACGAGACCGACGAGGACCACGCCTCTCCACATCCGGGCGTCGATGACCCGCTCGTCCCGTCCTCGCGGTCCTCGGGCCATCACGTCCTCGGTCTCCGGGTCCACGCCCATGGCCAGTGCAGGCGCTGAGTCGGTGATGAGGTTGATCCACAGGATCTGCGTCGCCAGCAACGGCAGCACCACCGATGCGTTCGACGCCTCGTCGAGACCGATGGCCCCGGCCAGGACCACTCCGCCGAAGACGGTGAGCACCTCCCCCATGTTCGAGGACAGCAGGTAGCGCAGGAACTTCTTGATGTTCTCGAAGATGACCCGCCCCTGACGCACCGCGACCACGATGGTGGCGAAGTTGTCGTCGGCGAGGATCATCGCTGCGGCTTCCTTGGTGACCTCGGTGCCGGTCATCCCCATGGCGACCCCGATGTCGGCGGACTTCAATGCAGGCGCGTCGTTGACCCCGTCTCCCGTCATCGCGACCACGTTCCCCTCGGCCTGCAGAGCGTCCACGATTCGGAGCTTGTGCTCGGGTGCCACGCGGGCGTACACCGACGTCGACCCGACCGCGGCCCGAAGCCCTTGCTGGTCCAGCTCCTGAAGCTGAGCACCAGTCAGTGGACTCTCGTCCGGGCCAGCGATGCCCAGGTCCCGGGCGATCCGCATGGCCGTGGACGGGTGGTCGCCGGTGATCATGATGACTCGGATCCCGGCCCGGTGTGCTTCCTCGATCGCGA
>JBKJON010000026.1:0-8996 GCA_046595715.1 Marmoricola sp. | reverse complement strand
CGACGACGCCGACCTCGTCGAGCGCAGCCCGGGTCGCCCCGGCGTACGCTCGGGCGAGCCCGCCGGTTCCGAGGAGGGTCCCCCCGAACCAGCGGGAGGTGACGGCCACGACGTCGGTGAGCCCACGACCCCGCAGGATCTCCAGCATGGGCGCCCCACCGGTGCCTGCCGGTTCCCCCGCGTCGCTGCTGCCCTCGATCGTGCGTTCCGGACCGACCACGAAGGCGGTGCAGTGGTGCCGGGCGTCCCAGTACTGCTTGCGCACCTGGTCGACGACGGCCCGGGCACCCTCCTCGTCGGTCACCCTCACCAGGGTGCAGCGGAACCGGGACCGGCTGTCCTCGATCTCGGCGTCACCGTCGCGGGCGATGGTGAGGTAAGTCGTGGCAGACACGGCCCGGAGTCATCCATCCTGTTGGCTTTGGCACGATCAGTACATGCGTATCGTCTCACTCCTCCCCTCCACCACCGAGATCCTCTTCGCCATCGGGGCCGGTGAGGACGTGGTCGGCGTGACCTTCGAGTGTGACCATCCCGTCGAGGCGCGCCAACGGAGGATCGTCTCGACCAGTGCGCTGCCCGAGGGACTCGGTCCGGCGGAGATCGACACCTTCGTGACCGCGGCGATGCACGCCGGTGAGGACCTCTACCACCTCGACGAGGGCGCCCTCGCCGACCTGGACGCCGACCTGGTCGTGACGCAGGACCTGTGCGCGGTGTGCGCCGTCGACGTGTCGGTCGTCGACGACGCCCTGGCCCATCTCGGCTGCGCCGCGGAGGTGCTGACGATCGACCCGCACACGCTGGCGGAGGTGCTGGACTCGATCCTCGTCCTCGGCGCCGCGACCGGGCACCGTCAGGAGTCGGAGGCCCTGGTCGCCTCGCTGCAGCAGAGGCTCGAGGTCGTTCGCTCGCAGGTCGAGGCCCGCCCCGCCGGATCCGCTACACGCGTGCTCCTGCTGGAGTGGACCGAACCGCCGTTCGCACCCGGTCACTGGGTCCCCGAGATGCTCACGACCGCGGGCGGCGTCCCCACGGTCGGCACCGCCGGCGAGAAGTCGGTGCGGGTCTCGTGGGAGCAGGCCCTCGCCGGGGAGCCCGAGGTGGTGATCTGCGCTCCCTGCGGCTTCGACCTGGACGGCTCGGTCGGGCTGGCCCGAGCGGTCGTCGACTCGGGGGTGCTGCCGAGCCACCTACCGGTCTGGGCGGTCGACGCCAACGCCTCCTTCGCCCGGCCGGGCCCACGGCTCGTCGACGGTGTCGAGAGCCTCGCGCGGATCCTCGACCCGACCGGACCGGCCCCCCTGGCCGAGAACGCCCGACAGGTAAGTGGTGGGGCGACCTTGGAAGAGCCGACCCCACCACCCGGTTTCCGCGCGTGATGGAAGTGGAGGGGCTCGCTCGCGCGAGCACATCCATGCTGGCCCGGAACCGCAGCATCAGACCCTCAGGCGGGTACTGCAGGCCGGATGTGCATCTTCCAGAATAGGCAGTCCGATGCCCAAAAGCGAGACATTTCGGACATTCTTAATCCGGGCATCCCGGACGCTCAGTCGCGCGCGACGAAGCTCAGCAGGTCCTGTCGCGTGAGTACGCCGACCGGGCGGCCATCCTCCTGCACCAGGAGCGCGTCCGCGTCCCTGAGGGCATCCACCGCCTCGGAGACCCCGACCCCCGCACCCACCGTCGTCAGGGGTTCGTCCATGTGCAGCTCGACCGGGTCCGCGAGGCGCGCCCGACCGGTGTAGAGCGCGTCCAGCAGCCGCCGCTCGGAGACCGACCCGGCAACCTCGGCGGCCATGATCGGCGGCTCGGCGAGAACCACGGGCATCTGCGAGACGCCGTACTCCTGGAGGATGGCGACGGCGTCGGCGATCGTCTCGTTGGGGTGGGTGTGCACCAGTGCGGGGATGTCGCCCTTCTTGGCGTGCAGGACCTCCCCGATCGTCATCCCGCTGTGGGCTCCGCCCCCGAACCCGAACCGGGCCAGCCACTGGTCGTCGAAGATCTTCGTCAGGTAGCCGCGCCCGCTGTCCGGCAGCAGCACCACGATGACGGCGTCGGGGTCGTCGAGCTCCTGGGCCAGCTGGATCGCGGCGAAGGCGGCCATGCCGGAGGAGCCACCGACGAGCAGCCCCTCCTCGCGGGCGAGGCGGCGAGTCATCGAGAACGAGTCGGCGTCGGAGACCTCGATGATTCGGTCGGCGATGTCCCGGTCGTAGGTGTCGGGCCAGAAGTCCTCCCCCACGCCCTCGACGAGATAGGGCCGGCCCGACCCCCCGGAGTACACCGAGCCTGCGGGGTCGGCCCCGACGACCTGGACCTCGGGCCCGCCTCGCTCGGCGCTGCGCTCCTTGAGGTAGCGGCCGACGCCACTGATCGTGCCGCCCGTGCCCATGCCGGTGACGAAGTGCGTGATGCGGCCCTCGGTCTGCTCCCAGATCTCCGGACCGGTCTGCTCGTAGTGGGACAGCGGGTTGTTGACGTTGGCGTACTGGTTCGGTTTCCAGGCCCCCGGGGTCTCGCGCATCAGCCGGTCGGAGGTGCTGTAGTAGCTGTCCGGGTGGTCGGGAGCGACCGCCGTCGGGCACACGACGACCTCGGCGCCGTAGGCCTTGAGCACGTTGCGCTTGTCCTCGCTGACCTTGTCGGGGCACACGAAGATGCACGAGTAGCCGCGCTGCTGGGCGACCAGCGCCAGGCCGACGCCGGTGTTGCCCGACGTGGGCTCGACGATCGTGCCGCCCGGCTTGAGCTCGCCGCTCGCCTCGGCGGCATCGATCATCCGGACCGCGATCCGGTCCTTCACCGAACCTCCTGGGTTGAGGTACTCGACCTTGGCGAGCACCAGCGAGGAGGTGGTGCCCACGGTGCGGTTGAGCTTCACCAGAGGGGTGTTGCCGATCAGCTCCAGGAGTGAGTTCACATACTGCATGCGCCAAACCTACCGGCGATACAGGCTCGCGAATGCAAGCACCGACACGCACCCCGACCGCATCAAATCTTTACATCGGCCCCATCCGACCCAAAAAATGGTGCATACTTCCCAAGATTCGTTACACCACCCGGTCCGTTTTGCAAGGGAGACACGCCGAGATGAGTACGCAGCGTCCACAGACCGTGGTTCGGGCCCTGATCGGCCTGCTCGCGATCGGAGCAGTGTTCGCACCGTCGCTGATGGCCGGGGCTGAGGGTGCCATGTCTCAGGATCCCAAGCTGCGCAAGGTCTCGGCGCCCAACGTGTTCTTCCCCCTGACGGGCACCAAGAGCGTCAAGGACCTGCGTACCTACGGCAGGTTGCGCGGGGGGACCGACATCCGCGCCACGTGCGGCGCCACCGTCTGGGCCAGCCACCCGGGCGTCGCCCAGGTGAGCGTGAACTCGGGTCGCTACGTCATCCGTGTCGTCAGCGGTCGCGACGGCCTCGTGTCGCAGTACGCCTTCCTGGCCCGCTCCAGCGTGGCCAACGGCCAGCTGATCCAGTCGGGGCAGGCGCTCGGCACGCTCACCTCCAACCCGTCGACGAGGGCCTGCGCGCTCTACTTCACCGTGTCTGGCCGCGGCAAGCCGGTGAACCCGACGACCTGGCTCAACGCGATGGTGGGCAACACCCCGCCCGTGTCCGGCATGTTCAACACCCAGGCGATCCAGCTCGCCTCCTTCAACGTCCTAGGCGCCAGCCACACCTCGGGCGGCGGGCGCTACTCGACCTACCCCTCGCGCATGGACCGGGCGGTCGACCTGTTCAACACCCGAGGTCTCGACGTGATCGGCACCCAGGAGTTCCAGGAGGTGCAGTTCGACTACTTCATGAACAAGGGGTACGGCGACACCTGGGGCTCCCACTACTGGGACCCCGCGGGCAAGCGCCGCGACACCGAGAACGCCGTCATCTGGCGCAAGTCGACGATGGAGTTCGTGTCCGGCTCGACCTACGACATCCCGTACTTCGACGGCAACATCCGCCACGTCCCGGTCGCGCTCCTTCGCCAGAAGTCCAGCGGCCGGACGGCGTACTTCCTCAACGTGCACAACCCCGCCGACGTGAAGGGCAACGCCGCCGGCTGGCGGGCCAAGGCAATCGCGATCGAGCGCGCCAAGATCATCGAGCTGCGGGCGACCGGTCGTCCGGTGTTCCTCACCGGCGACTTCAACGACCGCCAGAGCGCCTTCTGCCCGCTGACGGCCGGGAAGCTCACGATCTCGCCGAACAGCATCCCGAGCACCACCTGCCTCTACCCCAAGCAGAGCTCGATCGACTGGATCTTCGCTGCGGGCCAGACGCGCTTCTCCTACTTCCTGCGTGACACCTCGTCCCAGGCCGCGAAGATCAGCGACCACCCGATCGTCATCGCCCGGGCACACCTGCAGAACTAGTGGGGACAGTCCGTAGGATCTGTCCGTGAGCCGAGCCGCTGCAGCACGCAAGCTGGCTTCGGCTGCCGCCTACGGCGGTGGCGGTCTCTCCGTCCTCGGCGCCTCCCTCTACGGGGTGCTCCGGGCCGAGGCCAAGGTGGCCCGACGCGCGATCGGTGACGCCCACAACCGGGTCCCCGACGCGACCGGGTGGTACGGCCGCGGTCGGCCGGGACCGGCGATCAAGATCGCCCTGCTGGGTGACTCCAGCGCCGCCGGCTACGGCGTCGACCGGATCGAGCAGACCCCCGGCGCCTGGCTGGGCTCCGGCGTGGCCGAGCGGGCCGACCGACGGGTGCACCTGCGGGAGTTCGCCAAGGTGGGTGCCCAGTCGAGCAACCTCGTGGTGCAGGTCGACCTGGCCCTGCCCATCGGTCCCGACGTCGCGGTCATCCTGATCGGCGCCAACGACGTCACGCACACGGTGCTGCCCTCGGCGTCGGTCCGCTTCCTCTCCGAGGCCGTACGCCGTCTGCAGGAGGCCGGGGTGGCGGTCGTCGTGGGCACCTGTCCCGATCTCGGCACCATCTCCCCCCTCCCGCCGCCCCTGCGCCAGGTCGCACGCGCCTGGTCCCGGCGACTCGCCGCCGCCCAGACCATCGCGGTCGTCGAGGCCGGTGGGCGAACGGTGTCCCTGAGCTCGATCCTGGGGCCAGAGTTCGCCGCCGCCCCCGCCCTGCTCTTCGGACCCGACCGTTTCCACCCCTCGGCCGCGGGCTACGAGTCCCTGGCCCGCCTGCTCGTCCCCTCCGTGCTCTCCGCCCTCGGTCTGGGCGAGGCCGAGGAGGACATCCCACGCCTGGGTCGTGGAGAGGCGGTCCTGCCGATCGGGTACGCCGCCGTCAAGGCCAGCCAGAACCCCGGCACCGAGATCGACGGCACCGAGGTCGGCGGGGCCAAGCGCGGCGTCGGCGGCCGGTGGGTCACCCTGATGCGTCGTCGTCTGTTGCCCACCGGTGAGGCGGAGACGCCCCACGAGGGCCAGGAGGGTCCGGACAGCGAGAACGTCCCGGCCGAGGACTCGGCCGGCACGTCCGCCTAGGACCCGCGTTGCACGGTCAGCTGTTGCGCAGGATCGCCAGGATCCTGATGATCTCGATGTAGATCCACACGATCGTCACGGTGAGGCCGAAGGCCGCACGCCACGACTCACGCTCCGGCAGTCCGGCCGCGATCCCTCGCTCGACGAAGTCGAAGTCGAGGATGAGCATCAGGACGCCGAGGCCGAGGCCCACGACGCTGGAGATCAGGCCGAGTCCACCGAAGCCGTTGAAGCCGAAGCTGCTGTTGAAGAAGCCCAGCACCATGTCGAACAGGCTCAGGGCGACGAAGCCGAACATCGCCCCGATCACCCACATGCGGAACTTGGCGCCGACCTTGATGTTGAAGAACTTGTAGGCCGCCAGCGTGCCCGCGACCGCGGCCATCGTGCCGACCACGGCGCCGATGACCAGGCCGCCCTGTGAGCCGTTGGGGTCGACGAAGGTCGCCTCGAGGACCTTGCTGAACGCTCCGACGAAGATGCCCTGCATCACGGCGTACGCGAGCACGAGCGGCGGGCTGACGACCTTCTTGAAGGAGTTGACCATCGAGAGGGCGAAGCCACCGAGGGCGCCGAGGAGCACCAGGCTGTAGAGGCTGCCCAGGGCTGCCTGGCCGGTGATGTCGGGGGTCATGACCCAGGTGGCTGCGGCGGCGACAACCACGACGCCGAGGGTGATGGCGGTCTTCTGGACCACCGAGTCGATGGTCATCCGGCCCTGGTCGACCGTGCCCAGCGAGCCCGACTGGCCCGGCGTGCCGGTCCCCCACTGCGAGGGGTCGCTGCCGTAGCCGGAGTGCTGCCGGCCGTTGCCGGGGTAGGACGTTGTAGCGAAGCTGTTGGCGCGGCCGTTGAATCCTTCGGCCCGCGTGAAGATCGGGTTCTTGCTCTGCATGGCGTCCTCCTGTGGATGCCTATGCGAACCACCTACTCTGGTGTTCGCGAGACGCCCCGGATCCTACCGGGACGTCACTGTGCAAACGATCCAGGCGGTACCAGTGTTCCCGTCCGTGTCCGGACGTGATCCCGGCCCACGGTAGAGCTCACCCTGGTGCCCCGGGTGGGGGTCGAACCCACACTGTGCGGTGTTTAAGACCGCTTCCTCTGCCATTGGGATACCGGGGCGGGGTCCTGATCATAGGGAAGCGGCGCGACCCAGGACGGCGTCGATCATCGGTTCGGTCAGGCGGCCGGTGAAGGTGTTCTGCTGTGAGGGGTGGTAGCACCCCAGCACCGTCAGGGGATGCGGGCCGGCGAGCTCGACCTCGACCGCGTGCCCGAACTTCGGGCGGGGACGCGGGATCGGCACGCCGGCGGCCGACAGCGCCCGCAGCGCGGCGTCCCACCCGATGCCCCCGAGACAGACCACGGCCCGCACGCCGGGCAGCAGCAGCCTCACCTCGCGCTCGATCCACGGAGCGCAGGTCTCCCGCTCCTCGGTCGAGGGCTGGTTCTGCGGCGGGGCGCAGCGTACGGCGGCGACCAGTCGCGCCCGGGTCACCTGCAACCCGTCGCCGGCATGGGTCGAGGTCGGCTGGTTGGCCAGCCCCACGCGGTGCAGTGAGGCGAACAGCCAGTCACCGGAGCGGTCGCCGGTGAAGACCCGACCGGTGCGGTTGCCGCCGTGGGCGGCCGGTGCGAGGCCCACGACCAGGATCGAGGGCGCTGGATCACCCCAGCCGGCGATCGGGCGGCCCCAGTAGCTCTCCCCTGCGTACGCCGCCCGCTTCTCGCGGGCCACCTGCTCGCGCCAGCTGACGAGCCGGGGACAGGCGGAGCACACCGAGATCCGTGCGTCCAGCAGCGGCAACGTCGCGCGGGCGGCAAGCCGGCTCACCCCCGCGGCCGATCGTGCGACGGTCGGCACGGGGTCGCCGGGTCGCACGGGATCCTCGGGCCACCCCGTCCCCGGCGGGACGGGGCTGGGGAAATCGCGGCCGCGTGCCGAGGACGTCACGGCGTCTCAGCGACGACCGAACGGGCGGTCCGCGGGGTCACCCGTCCCGGAGGCCGCGAGCCGGATCTCCCGCATCCTGTGCATGTCCTCGGCGCGGCGGGACGCGGCCTTCTGCACCCCGCGGGTGTCCCGGACGGGAAGCTGGAGGACCTCCTCCGAGGCGATGCCGAGCTGCAGCTGGCGACCGCGCTCGAGCTCGGCGTCGAGCTCGGCGCCGAAGAGGAGGGCCAGGTTGGTGATCCACAGCCACAGCAGGGCGACCACGACGCCGGCGACCGCGCCGTAGGTCTTGTTGTAGGAGGAGAAGTTCGCGACGTAGTAGGCGAAGCCGATGCTGGCGACCAGCCAGATCAGGATGGCCACGAAGGCACCGGCCGAGATCACGCGGAACTTGGTGAACGCGACGTTCGGGGTGGCGTAGTAGAGGAGCGCCACGATGACCATCACCACCAGCGCGAGCACCGGCCACTTCGCGATGCCCCAGACCGTCACCAGGTCGTTGCCCACCCCGATGGTGTCGCCGATCGACTTCGCCACCGGGCCGGAGACGATCAGGATCACGAGGGACAGCGCGCACAGCACGACCGTGGTGACGGTGACGATGAGCTGCATCGGGCGCATCCGCCAGAACGGCCGGCCCTCCTCGACCTCGTAGATCTTGTTCATCGCCCGGCTGAAGGCGCCGACGTACCCCGAGGCCGAGAAGAGTGCCCCCAGCAGACCGATCACGAGCGTGATCCCGGCCCCCTGCGACCCGGCCAGCTCCTCAAGCCGTGGCCGGATGGCACTGTCGATCGTGTCGGCCGAGACCAGGGGCCGCAGGATGTCGAGGATCGTGTTGATCGACTGCTGGGCCTGGCCGAAGAGTCCCACCAGCGAAAACAGCGCGATCAGGCCGGGGAAGACGGCGAGCACCGAGTAGTAGGTCAACGCCGCCGAGAGGTCGGTGGCGCCGTCGTCGCCGAACTCGCGGAAGGTCCGCTTGAGCACGAAGAAGGCGGACCTCCTCGGGCCGGGCTTGTAGTCCTCCCGGTGCTCGAAGCCGATCTCGGACCGGTGCAGCTCGGGCTGACCAGGCTCGGTGGGCTTGGTGGGCTCCACGGTCTCGACCGGCTCCGCTGCCGGGGCTTCCTTCTTCGTGCGCGAGAACATCTCAGTGATTCCCCTCTGTGGTCGACGGGGCGGGCGAGGCTGCGATCGACCAGGCGATCCCGTCGAGGATGTCGTGCTCCGAGACCAACATCGAGTTGACCGTCGTACGCCGCAGGATGCGGTCCAGGATGAGCCCGCCGGCACCGATCACGTCGGCCCGGCCGGGATGCATGTAGGGCAGCGCCCGGCGCTGCTCGATGAGCATGGTCAGCAGCGTGGCCACGGCCCCCTGCACGGCGTCGGGGCGCAGCACGCTGTGGTGGATCACGGTGCGGTCGTAGGCGGCGAGGTCGAGCACGGCGGCCGCCAGCGTGGTCACCGTTCCGGCGACGCCGATCACCGCGCCGGCAGCGGACGGGTCCACGGAGCAGGCGTCGAGCGCCCGGTCGATGTCGGCCACCGCGGCCTCGACCTCCTCCGGGGAGGGCG
>JBKJON010000007.1:0-5418 GCA_046595715.1 Marmoricola sp. | reverse complement strand
AGCGGCTGCGCAGGCAGCACGCGATGAAGGCATCCGGGCTGCAGTGATCCCGACCCGGGCGCAGGTCCAGGGGATCGCCGCCCTGGCCGTGCACGAGCCCGGGCGTCCGCTCGACAGCGACGTCGTGCAGATGGCCGCCGCCGCGCGCGGAGCCCGGCACGGAGCCGTGACCGTGGCGGCCAAGGACGCGATGACCACCGCCGGGCCGTGCTCGGTGGGTGACGCACTCGGGGTGGTGCACGGTGACTTCGCCATCGTGGGCCAGGACCTCTTCGAGGTGGCGACCGGAGTCCTGGAACGGCTCCTCGGGGGCGGCGGCGAGCTCGTGACGCTGGTGGCCGGCTCGGGGGCGGGCGACCTCGCGGAGGCCTGTGAGGACTGGGTCCAGCACGCTCATCCCGGCGTCGACGTGGTGCTCTACGTGGGTGGGCAGGAGCGCTACCCGCTGCTGATGGCGGTGGAGTAGGGATGGCGGGAGTGCACGTCGGCTGGAGCTCGCGGGTCGAGGCGGTGGGTGGCAAGCACGGCACCAAGATCGTCAAGGCCACGGGCGTCGAGACCGTGGGCGAGCTGTTGGGCATCTACCCGCGCCGCTACGTCCGCAAGGGATCCCTCTGCGAGCTCGAGGAGCTCAACGAAGGCGACACCCTCTCCCTGGTCGGCGAGGTGGTCTCCTCGGTCCAGAAGACCTACGAGGACAGGCGCACCCACCGCACGGCGTACCGCCTCGAGGTGCGGGTGCGGGCCGAGGACGGCAGCCTGCTGCTGACGTACTTCGACAAGCACAAGGGCACCGCCGACTGGCGCGCCACCACCGAGCTGCCCAAGGGCAGCATCGGGGTGTTCAGCGGCCGGCTGAAGTGGTTCAACAACCAGTGGCAGCTCACCAACCCGGCCTCCCGGATGTACGGCGGACCAGGGGACGACCTCGCCGAGATGCCCGACCTGATCCCGCTCTACGCCTCGGTGGCCGGCGTCAACACGTGGCAGTTCGAGGACACCATCCGGCTCGCGCTCGACCTCGTCGAGGACGTGCCGGAGGTCCTCCCGGCTGAGGTGCGTGAGGCCGAGGACCTGATCGCCGCCGCGCCCGCGCTGCGCTGGATCCACCGTCCGGACACCTGGGCCCAGAAGGTGACCGCCGAGAAGCGTCTCAAGTACGACGAGGCCTTCATCACCCAGACGGTGCTCGCCCGACGACGAGCGGCGACCGAGGCGACCGTCGCCAACCCCCGACCCGGTGGCCCCGGCGGCATCCTGGACCGGTTCGACGAGCGGCTGCCGTTCGCGCTCACCGCCGGCCAGCGCACGGTGGGGGAGGAGATCGCCGACGAGCTCGGCCTCGGCCACCCGATGCACCGGCTGCTGCAGGGTGAGGTCGGCTCGGGCAAGACCGTCGTCGCCCTGCGCGCGATGCTGCAGGTCGTCGACTCCGGTGGTCAGGCGGCGCTGCTCGCGCCGACCGAGGTGCTCGCCCAGCAGCACCAGCGCTCGATCACCGCCATGCTCGGTGACCTGGCCCTGGGTGGCTTCCTGGGTGGGGCCGAGGGCGGCACCCGGGTCGCGCTGCTGACCGGCTCCCTGAACGCCGCCGCTCGTCGGCAGGCGCTGGCCGAGGCCGCGAGCGGCGAGGCCGGTGTGGTGATCGGCACCCATGCCCTGCTCGAGGAGCGGGTGCAGTTCGCCGACCTCGGCCTGGTCGTGGTCGACGAGCAGCACCGCTTCGGCGTCGAGCAGCGCGCCGCCCTCAGCGCCAAGGCCGGGAAGCCACCGCACGTGCTCGTGATGACCGCCACGCCGATCCCGCGCACGGTCGCGATGACCGTCTTCGGCGACCTCGACACCTCGACGCTGAGCGAGCTGCCCGCCGGGCGGGGTGAGGTGCAGACGACGGTCGTGCCCATCCAGGCGAGGCCGGAGTGGCTCGAGCGTGCGTGGCAACGGGTGCGCGAGGAGGTCGCCGAGGGGCGGCAGGCCTACGTGGTCTGTGCCCGGATCGACCCCGACGACGGGGCCGAGGAGCCGCAGGACGGCCGGCTCCCGCTGCGGGCTGTCGAGGAGCTCGCCCCGGAGCTCGCCGCCGGCCCGCTCGCCGGACTCCGCGTGGACATGCTGCACGGACGGATGGCACCGGAGGACAAGGACGAGGTCATGAGGTCCTTCGCCGCCGGTGAGGTCGACGTGCTGGTCTCCACGACGGTCATCGAGGTCGGCGTCGACGTGCCGAACGCGACGGTGATGGCGATCCTCGACGCCGACCGGTTCGGCGTCTCGCAGCTCCACCAGCTGCGCGGGCGCATCGGCCGCGGCGGTCACGCCGGGCTCTGCCTCCTGGTCAGTGCAGCCGACCCGGCCAGCACCTCGATGGAGCGGCTGCTGGCCGTGGCGAGCACCCGCGACGGCTTCGAGCTCTCCCGGATCGACCTCGAGCAGCGCCGCGAGGGCAACGTGCTGGGCATCGAGCAGAGCGGCGGTCGCTCCGGGCTCAAGCTGCTCTCGGTCCTGCGCGACGAGGACGTCATCGAGCGCGCGCGGGCGGCCGCGACGGCCCACCTGGCCTCGGACCCCGACCTCTCGGAGAGCCCGGCGCTGCTGACGGCGACACGCTGGCTCGAGGAGTCCGAGCAGGCCGACTACCTGGACAAGACATGACCGGCCCCGGACGTCATACCCCTCGGCGGGTATGCCGACCACCTCGTATGACGCCCCGCGAGACGTCATGCGAACGGGCGGCCAGGGCGGCCAGGGCGATCAGGGCGCATGACGCCGCGGGCCTCCGGTGACGCGCATCATCGGTGGGTCCGCCGGTGGCCGGCGGCTCAGGACACCGCCGGGCGAGGCCACCCGGCCGACCTCCGACCGGGTCCGTGAGGCGCTGTTCTCGGCGCTGGAGGCCGAGCTCGGCTCGTTGTCGGGCCTGCGCGTCCTCGACCTGTACGCCGGGTCGGGGGCCGTCGGGCTCGAGGCGATGTCGCGAGGAGCAGGGGTCCTGACGGCGGTCGAGTCGGACCGCCGTACGGCCAAGCTGGTGCAGCAGAACGCCACGACCTTGGGCCTGCGTCAGGTCGAGGTGGTCGCGCAGCCGGTGGCCAGGTTCTTGCGCCAGCGCCCGAGCGCGCCGTACGACGTGGTGTTCCTCGACCCGCCGTACGCCCTGGGCAACGCAGATCTGGAGGAGGCGCTCGCGCTGCTCGTCGCCGAGGACTGGCTGGTCACGGGATCGGTCGTGGTGGTGGAGCGCTCGACGCGTAGCGTGGAACCCGCCTGGCCGCAGGGTCTTGCGCGTGAGCGCGAGAAGGCCTATGGCGAGACGGTGCTCTGGTACGTTCGCGCCGACTCGACGGACCCTGCCGAGGGCCACGACGCAGGATGACCGTGACGCAGACCCACGACGACGAGGAGCGCACCGTGCGCAGAGCCGTGTGCCCCGGATCGTTCGACCCGGTGACCAACGGTCACATCGACATCATCGCGCGGGCCTCGTTGCTCTTCGACGAGGTCGTGGTCGCGGTCGGCATCAACAAGTCCAAGTCCCGGGCGCGGCTGTTCACCGCCGAGGAGCGGATGGCCATGCTCGAGACGGTCTGCGCCGACTTCCCGAACGTCACGGTCGCCGGGTTCGAGGGTCTGCTGACCACCTTCTGCGAGGAACGCGGCATCCGCGCGATCGTGAAGGGCCTGCGGGCCGTCAGTGACTTCGACTACGAGCTGCAGATGGCCCAGATGAACTCCTCGCTGGTCGACGTCGAGACCGTCTTCATCCCCACCAGCCCGGAGTACTCCTTCCTGGCGTCGTCGCTGGTCAAGGAGGTCGCAACCTTCGGGGGCGACGTCTCGAGCCTGATCCCCGCCGAGGTTCTCACCCAGCTGAACGCTCGGCTGGCCGAGCGGGCCGCCGAGGACGAGGCCTGATCCCCACGTTTTGGTCGCACGCCGGATCGGCCGGTAGACTCCCGCAGGTTCTGCTTGCACCACGACGGAAGTGACACCTTGCGCAACCTCGACCCGAGAGCGCCGCTCGTGCTCGACACGCGCGAGCTCGGCCGCCGCCCGGGGTCGCAACGCAAGTTGTCGTTCTCCGCCGAGGCGCCCGCAGAGCTTGGCATCGGAGTCCTGGGCGTTCCCGAGGGCAGCAGCGTCGACATCGACCTGAGGCTCGAGGCGGTCATGGAAGGTGTGCTCATCACCGGCACGGCGCAAGCCGCACTGGTCGGCGAGTGTGCACGGTGCCTGGAGGCGATCGAGGACACGATCTCGGTCGACATCCAGGAGCTGTTCGTCTACGACGACCCCAACCACGCCGCCCGCGGGAACGAGCTGGACGACGAGGTCAGCCGGCTCGAGGGCGATCTGATCGATCTCGAGCCACTGCTGCGGGACGCGGTGGTGCTCGCACTGCCGTTCCAGCCGCTGTGCCAGGAAGACTGTCCGGGACTGTGCATCGACTGTGGTGCACCGCTCGCGGACGACCCGGACCATCGGCACGAGGCGCCGGTCGACCCCAGGTGGGCCGCCCTCGGCAACGTGGTGGTGGACCCGGACGAGGCGCCGAAGATGACAGAGAAGATCCAACAGGCTCCACCAGCAACACCCCCAGCAAAATCCTCAGACTGACCGTACGATCGACCGAGCAAGATCACTCGAACTCAAGGAGCAACCGTGGCTGTCCCGAAGCGGAAGATGTCGCGCAGCAACACGCGTCACCGTCGTTCTGCCTGGAAGGCTGTCGCGCCCACGCTCGTCACCTGCGCCAACCCGGCCTGCGGCGCCAAGCACCTGCCGCACCGTGCGTGCGCGGAGTGCGGGCAGTACGGCGCAAGAGCCGACCGTCGTCAGGTCCTCTGACCGCGAGCGCTGGGTTGCCAGCAGCGGAGGGCTTGCCCGACTCTGAGGAGCTGCGGGTGTCGCTCGGAGATCCCACCCTGGATCCCGGGCTGCTGGAGCTTGCGCTGACGCACCGTTCGTTCGCCTACGAGAACGGCAACCTGCCGACCAACGAACGCCTGGAGTTCCTCGGCGACTCGGTGCTCGGCGTCGTCATCACCGAGACGCTCTACCTCACCCACCCGACGCTGTCCGAGGGCCGGCTGGCCAAGCTCCGGGCGGCCGTGGTCAACGCGCGGGCGCTCGCCGAGGTGGCCCGCGCGATCGGGCTCGGCGAGCACATCCGGCTCGGCAAGGGCGAGGAGGCGACCGGTGGTCGCGACAAGGCCTCGATCCTCTCCGACACCGTCGAGGCGCTCATCGGTGCGGTCTATCTCTCCGGCGGCTACGAGAGCGGTAGCACGCTGGTGCACCTTCTCTTCGACCCGATGCTCAAGGCAGCGGCGGTGATGGGCGCGGGACTCGACTGGAAGACCAGCCTGCAGGAGCTGTGCGCCCTGCAGGAGTTCGGCGTTCCCGAGTACGTCATCGAGG
>JBKJON010000001.1:0-3242 GCA_046595715.1 Marmoricola sp. | reverse complement strand
TGCTCGCGACCGGCAAGGTCGAGGTCGTCACCGGTGCCTCCGCGCACGGTCAGGGCCACGAGACGGCGTTCAGCCAGATCATCGCCGACCGGCTCGGCGTGCCCTTCGAGGACGTCGAGGTGCTGCACGGCGACACCCAGACGTCGCCGCGCGGTCTCGACACCTACGGCTCGCGATCACTGGTCGTCGGTGGTGAGGCGATCGTGCGCGCTGCCGACAAGGTCATCGAGAAGGCCAAGCCGATCGCGGCGCACATGCTGGAGGCCAACGTCGACGACCTCGAGTACAAGGCCGGCCGGTTCGGGGTCAAGGGCACCGACCAGGGGGTCCAGATGACCGAGGTGGCGCTGGCGACGTTCGCGGCGCACGACCTGCCCGAGGGCGTCGAGCCGTCCCTCGACTCCGACGCGACCTACGACCCGATCAACTTCAACTACCCCCACGGGACGCACCTGTGCGCAGTGGAGGTGGACACCGAGACCGGGCGCGTCAAGATGCGCAAGTACACCTGCGTCGACGACATCGGCAACATCATCAACCCGCTGATCGTCGCCGGCCAGGTGCACGGTGGCCTTGTCCAGGGCATCGCCCAGGCCTTGTGGGAGGAGGCGGTGTACGACGACTCCGGCACGCTGGTCTCCGCGTCGTTCGTGGACTACCTGGTGCCCACTGCCGCTGACACGATCAGCTTCGACGTGGGTCACAACACCACGCCGTCGCTGACCAACACGCTCGGGACCAAGGGCGTCGGCGAGGCGGGCACGATCGCCTCGACCCCGGCCGTGGTCAACTCGGTGCTCGACGCCATCCGTCAGTTCGGGGTGGAGGACATCTTGATGCCGTGCACCCCCGAGCGGGTCTGGAAGGCGATCCACGCCAAGGACGGCGGCGGAGCCGACCCCACCACCGGAGCGGCAGCCCCGCACTTCGACGAGTCCACCGGCCAGGAAGGTCAGACCGACCGCACCGATGGCTCCGCTGGCTTGAAGGGAGGGGACCAGTGATCCCCGCCAAGTTCGACTACCTGGCGCCCACCTCCGTCGAGGAGGCGCTTGCCGCGCTCGCTGAGCACGGGGACGAGGCCAAGGTCCTCGCCGGGGGGCAGTCCCTCCTGCCCGTCCTGCGGATGCGGTTGAACGCTCCCGAGTGGATCGTCGACATCAACAACATCGACTCGCTGCGGGAGATCCGCGACGAGGGCGACAGCATCGTGATCGGCGCGATGGCGCCGTACTACGAGATCCTCGCCAACGACGCGGTGAAGAACAGCCTCGGCCTGCTGCACAAGGCCATCACCGAGGTCGCCGACCCGCAGATCCGGCACCGCGGCACGCTCGGTGGTGCCCTCGTCCACGCCGACCCCGCGGGTGACTGTGGGGCGCCGACACTGGCGCTGGACGCAGAGCTCGTCATCAGCGGTCAGGGTGGGGAGCGCACGGTCGCGGCGGCGGACTTCTTCGAGGACCTGTTCCAGACTGCGGTCGGTGAGGACGAGCTGCTCACGGCCATCCGCTTCAAGAAGTACGACGGCTGGGGCTCGCACTACGAGAAGTTCGTGCGGGTCGCCCACCAGTGGCCGATCGTGTCGGTGGCGGCGGCCGTCAAGACCGACGGCGGCACCATCAGTGAGGCTCGCATCGGTCTGGTCAACATGGGCTCCACGGCCCTGCGGGCCACCGCCACCGAGCAGGCGCTGGTCGGCCAGCCGGCCACGGCGGACGGCATCCGGGAGGCGTGCGACAAGGCGGCTGAGGGCACCACACCGCCCTCGGACCTCAACGGTGACTCCGACTACCGCAAGCACCTCGCTACCGTCCTCACCCGCCGGGCCGTGCTGGCCGCGGTGGGTGGCTGACGTGGGCATGGAGCTGCGGCACGAGTTCACCGTGCCGGCCACCCTGCAGGAGACCTGGGACGCCTTCAACGACATCGAGTCGGTCGCGGTGTGCTTTCCCGGCGCCGTGGTCACCTCGGTGGAAGGAGACACCTTCCAGGGCAGCTGCAAGGTGAAGCTGGGCCCGATCGCCCTGGTCTACAACGGCAGCGGCACCTTCGTGGAGAAGGACGAGGCCGGGCACCGCATGGTGATCGACGCCAAGGGCAAGGACAAGCGCGGCAACGGCACCGCCGGGGCACACGTGACGGCGACCATGACGGAGGCGGGCACCTCGACGAGGGTCGAGGTGCTGACCGACCTGAACATCACCGGCAAGCCGGCGCAGTTCGGCCGAGGCGTGATGCAGGACGTCAGCGACAAGCTGCTGGGCCAGTTCACGGCGTGCCTGGAACAGAAGGTGGGCGACTCCAGTGCGGCGGGGATGGCGGCAGCAGCGGCCGCGGAGGCGACACCCGCACCCGAGGCGTCGACGACGTCCGGGGACACCGCACCGGCACCGGAGGCCTCGAAGGTCAGGGACATCACTCCTCCCCGCAGCTACAACCCCCCGGGCAACGACGAGGCCCTCGACCTGGGGGCCACCGTGCTGCCGGTCCTGGCCAAGGCCTACTGGAAGCAGGCGGTCGGGATCGTGCTCGTGCTTCTCGTGCTGCGCCGCCTGCTGAGCCGCGGCTGAGCCGTCACGGAACCTGGCCGGGGTGCAGTGGGGAGGATCCCTGATGCGCCCCGACCAGGTTGCTGGCACCGTTGGAGCATGACGACGTTCCAGAAGGCACCGGCTCCGGCTACTGAGGCACCTGCGGTGGCCGCGAGCGTGGTGGACCTGACCAAGGTCTACGGCACCGGGGACGCCGAGGTGCACGCGCTCGACGGGGTCACGCTGGACATCGCCGCGGGGCAGTTCACCGCCGTGATGGGGCCCTCGGGCTCCGGCAAGTCGACCCTGATGCACTGCTGTGCGGCGCTGGACACCCCCACCACCGGCCGGGTGCTCATCGGGGACACCGAGATCGGTGGGCTCGACGACAAGCGCCTGACGCGCCTGCGCCGGGAGCGGATCGGCTTCGTGTTCCAGTCCTTCAACCTGATCCCCACCCTGTCGGCGGAGGAGAACATCACCCTGCCGCTCTCGCTGGCGGGCAACGAACCCGACCAGGCCTGGTTCGACGAGGTGGTCTCCACCGTCGGCCTCGGCAACCGCCTCGACCACCGACCGAGCGAGCTGTCGGGCGGGCAGCAGCAGCGGGTGGCCGTGGCCCGGGCCCTGGCCTCGAAGCCAGCGATCATCTTCGCCGACGAGCCCACCGGCAACCTCGACTCCAAGGTCGGCGGCGAACTGCTCGGC
>JBKJON010000488.1:0-5785 GCA_046595715.1 Marmoricola sp. | reverse complement strand
GCGCTCCTTGGGGGCGTCTCCGACCGAGGCGATGTCGAGGTGGGCCCACGGCAGGCCGCCGACGAAGTGCTGCAGGAACAGCGCAGCCGTGATGGCCCCGGGTCCGCCGGGTGCGTTGTCGGCGTCGGCGATCTTCGAGCTGAGCTTGTGCTCGTACTCCGCGCTCAGCGGCATCCGCCACACCGGCTCGCCGGAGCGAGTCCCTGCGGCGTCGAGCGAGGCGGCCAGCGCGTCGTCGTTGGCGAAGAGGCCACCGATGCTCTGTCCGAGCGCGACCTTCATCGCACCGGTGAGTGTCGCGACGTCGATGAGCACGTCGGGCGCGAGCTTGTCGACGGCGTAGGCCAGTCCATCGGCGAGGACGAGGCGGCCCTCGGCGTCGGTGTTGGTGACCTCGGTGGTCCGGCCGCCGTACTGCGTGATGACGTCGCCGGGGCGCATAGCGTTGCCGCTCACGGCGTTCTCGGCCATCGGCAGCAGCCCGGTGACGCGCACCGGACAGTCGATCTCGGGCAGGGCGGCCATCACCGCGGCGACCACTGCCGCCCCGGTCATGTCGCGCTTCATCGTCACCATGGACGCACCGGGCTTGATGGACAGGCCACCGCTGTCGAAGGTGATGCCCTTGCCGACGAGCACCACGTGAGGAGCTTTGCGGGCACCTCGTCCGGACTTCGGGGCCGACTTGGCGGTGGGCTTGTACTCGAGCTGCACGAAGCAGGGAGGAGCAGCGGCTGCTTGGCCGACGCCGACGACGCCACCGAAGCCGCGCTCGGCCAGCTCGACCTCGTCCAGGACCGTTGCCTTGAGACCGGCTGCCTCGGCGCTCGTCACGGCCTGCTCGGCCAGCCAGGCCGGGGTCTTGATGTTGGAGGGGACACTGGCCAGCAGGCGAGCGCTCCAGCTCGCTCCGGCGGCCGCGACGGTGCGGCGCAGACGTGTCTGGCGGTCCTCGTCGTCCCCGTAGAGGCACAGGACGACCTTGCCGACCGGTCGGTCGCGGGGCCCGTCCCGGTGCATTGAGAAGCTGAACGAGCCGAGGGTGGCTCCCTCGACGAAGGCGGCCATGGCGTCGTCACCGCCGACGGCGGCGATCGAGGAGGCGACGGCGACGGCGTTGGTCGTACGACGGGCCACGGTGGCGCCCGCGCGACGCAGGTCGGTGGTGCTGGCCTCGCCGACGCCCACCATGAGCACGCGGGTGAGCGCGGGGTTCGGCACGTCGGCGATGCGTACGACGGGGAGCTCGGTCACCTCACCGGTCACCCCGGTCGCGCCGGCGGAGGCGAGCACCTCGAGGAGGTCCACGCCGAGGTCCTCGGCCAGCTCGGCCGCACCGGGGCCGAGGGTGACACCGTCCTCACCCGGGAGAACCGGGACGGCGACGACTCCGACCCCCATCAGCCGGGAAGGTGCGACGTCAATGAGCGCGAACTGGGGAGGGGAAACCTGGGGTGGGAGAGGCACCCCTTGACCCTAACGGAACGGAAACCGAAGACCCCCGCACTCCCTTGCGGGACTGCGGGGGTCTTGTCGTTGTGGGGGTCGGACTAACCGACCACGTCCTTGAGTGCATCGCCCAGGGCGGTTGCCTCGTCCTTGTTGAGTTCAACCACGAGCCTGCCACCGCCCTCGAGGGGAACCCTCATGACGATGCCACGACCTTCCTTGGTGACCTCGAGCGGGCCGTCACCCGTCCGCGGCTTCATGGCCGCCATGTGCACACCTCTTCCCATTTCATTCGTGCGCAGGACGCGCCCAACTCAGACCTATTATTCCCCATCCAGGAAGCGGGCCGACCACACGACCGAAACGATGGGGCAGACTCGGCCGCCCAGGACCTCCAGAGACCACCAGGAGAGCACCATGAAAGAGCCCGTGGGCTATGCCGTCAGCGATGGCGTCGCCACGATCACCCTCGACCGACCCGAGGCCATGAACGGCCTCGACATCGCCACCAAGGAGGCCCTGCTCGGTGCCGTGAAGCAGGCCGAGGGCGACGCCGACGTGCGCTGCGTGGTGCTCACGGGCACCGGACGGGCCTTCAGCGTGGGGCAGGACCTCAAGGAGCACATCAAGATCCTGCAGGGACCGGACACCCAGCAGCTGTTCGCCACCGTCGAGGAGCACTACAACCCGATCGTCACCGCGCTGGCGACCATGCACAAGCCGGTCGTCGCCGGGGTCAACGGCGTCGCTGCCGGTGCGGGCGCGAGCCTCGCCTTCGCCTGCGACTTCCGCATCCTGACCGAGTCCGGGGGCTTCAACCTCGCGTTCGCCGGAGTCGCCCTGTCCTGCGACACGGGATCGTCGTGGACGCTGCCCCGCATCGTGGGCCACGCCAAGGCGATCGAGCTGCTCTACTTCCCACGGACGATCGACTCCGCCGAGTCCCTGGAGCTCGGCCTGGCCACCAAGGTGGTCGACACCGACCAGCTGGAGGGAGAGGTCGCGTCGCTGGCCAGGCGACTCGCCCAGGGACCGACGGTGGCCTTCGGGGCCATCCGCCGCTCGGTGGAGTACTCCGCCGGCCACGGGTTCGCGGAGTCCCTCGCATTCGAGTCCTCGATGATGGCGCTGACCGGGGCCACGGAGGACCACCGCAACGCGGTCAGCTCCTTCGTGGCCAAGGAGAAGCCGAACTTCACCGGCCGCTGACTCTCGCCGGTGGTGTCGGCCCCTGGTGTCAGCCGAATGAGTCAGCGGGTTGCTCCGACCGATCTCAGGATCCCGCTCGGGCCGGTGCGGGTGGCCTGCTTGCGGCTGACACCGCGGCCGTACTCCACGGTGACGGCCACGCCGGGGAAGGTGGCGTTGAACCACTCGGTCATCGTTCCGTGGCAGGCCCCGGAGCAGTTGAACGACTTCACCGGCAGCTTCAGGCCGCGGTGCAGCCGCTTGACCAGACCACGCCCCTTGGCGCCGGCACGCCCGATCCCCCGCAGCGGCTGGTGGAAGCTGATGACGTAGGCCGGGCGCACGGACCTCAGGAACGCCATCACCGCCCGGGTCTCGGGCTCGGAGGCGGCCCTGGGACCGGAGTCGTAGGCGCCGGTCAGCCGCTTCCAGTTGCGCGGGTAGTTGCGGTTGAGGTCGACGCCGTGGGCGTTCTGGCGCGTTCCCCGGACCACCCCGTCACGGTTGTACGACGGCACCACCCAGATGTCCGCACCCTTGATCGGCCGGCCGTCACGCAGGTTGTAGAGGATCCGCGAAGGCCCGCTCTCGTTGCCGTGCATCGCCGCGAGCACCACGACCTTGCGGGTGGAGGTCGGGTCGCCGAGACGCCAGGCCACGATGTTGCGGCCCTGGACCGTCGTACCGATCACCAAGGTCTCGACCGCGGCCGGGGCGGAGCTGGCGGCCTGGGTGACCGCGGGCGAGGCGGCCGTCAGCAGGAGGACCGGGAGCGCGAGGAGAAGGACCTTCCGCCAGATCATGCGCGTCAGTCTGCACCAGGCAGGGTCGATCCGTCCCGGTCATCCCTGAGTCCGTCGGGCAGGTCCTCCGGCGGATCGTCCCGACGGTCGTCGAGCTGCTCGGCGAGTCGCTCGAGCAGCTCGTCGACCTCGCTGGCCCGGTAACCACGGACTGCGGTGTTGAACCGCAACGCCCGCAGGTCCTCACTCGTGACAAGTCGGTCGGCCGGGAGGCGTACGTCGGCGCGGTCGTCGTAGGACGGGCCGAGGGAGCCGCCTCGTCCTGAGGCCACCACCGCGGTAGCGCCGATGACCAGCACGATCAGCACCGCGAAGAACCAGGTCATCGGTCCGCGCATCCCTCCACCATCAAGGCGACGGCCTCCTCGACGTCGTCGGTCACCTGGAGCATGTCGACGTCCTTCTCCGAGATGTTGCCGACGGCCAGCACCGTGCCGCGCAACCAGTCCAGCAGCCCGGACCAGTAGTCGGACCCGATGAGCACGACCGGGAAGGAGGTGACCTTCTGAGTCTGGACGAGCGTGAGCGCCTCGAAGAGCTCGTCGAAGGTGCCCAGGCCTCCGGGGAGGACGACGAAGCCGCTGGAGTACTTCACGAACATCGTCTTGCGGGTGAAGAAGTAACGGAAGTTGACCCCGACGTCGACGTACTCGTTCAGACCGGACTCGAAGGGCAGCTCGATCCCGAGGCCGACGCTGACCCCTGCGGCCTCGGAGGCACCCTTGTTGGCCGCCTCCATCGTGCCGGGGCCGCCACCGGTGATCACCGCGAAGCCGGCCTCGGCCAGACCCCTTCCGACCTGCTCGGCCCTGGCGTAGTCGGGGTGGTCCTTGCGGGTGCGCGCGGAGCCGAAGACGCCGATCGCCGGGCCGAGCTCGGCCAGGGCCCCGAAGCCCTCGACGAACTCCGACTGGATGCGCAGCACCCGCCAGGGGTCGGTGTGCACCCAGTCGCTGGGACCGTGCGAGTCGAGCAGACGCTGGTCGGTGGTGGAGCGGTCGACCTGCGAGCCACGGAGCACGGTCGGGCCCTTGTGCTTCTCCCGGCGGGTCATGCGCCCAGCCAGTTCCGCAGGGTGGCCTCGCACGAGTGCAGCTGTTCGATGGGCACGAACTCCTCCTGCTTGTGGGCGAGCATGGGGTCGCCGGGGCCGTAGTTCACGGCCGGGATGCCCAGGCCGGTGAACCGCGCCACGTCGGTCCAGCCGAACTTCGGGTTGACCGTGCCCCCGACGGCCTCGACGAAGGCCGCGGCGGCGGGGACCCGGAGGCCCGGCAGGGCACCCGGCGCGGAGTCGGTGACCTCGAGGTCGAAGCCGTCGAAGAAGTCCTTGACGAAGACCAGCGCCTCCGCCTCGGAGGTGTCGGGGGCGAACCGGTAGTTGACCGTGACCACGCACTCGTCGGGGAGCACGTTGGTGGCCACGCCTCCGCTGATCAGCACGGCGTTGAGGCCCTCGTGGTATTCCAGGCCGTCGATGACCGGCTTGCGGGCGACGTACTCCCCCAGGCGGCGGAGGATCTCCCCTGCGGTGTGGATCGCGTTGCTCCCGCGCCAGGATCGGGCCGAGTGGGCCCGTTCGCCGTGGGCCGTGACCTCGACGCGCAGGGTGCCCTGGCAGCCGGCCTCGACGACGGCGTCGCTCGGCTCCATCAGGATCGCGAAGTCTCCCGTGACGAGGTCGGGTCGCTCCCTGGCGACGATGCCGAGGCCGTTGTAGACGTCGTCGATCTCCTCGGCCTCGTAGAAGACGAAGGTGACGTCACGGTTGGGCTCGGGCAGGGTCTGAGCGAGCCGTAGCGCGACCGCGACCCCACCCTTCATGTCACAGGTGCCCAGTCCGTGCAGCCGTTCCCCGTCGTTGCGCACCGGAAGGTTGTGGTTCAGCGGCACCGTGTCGATGTGCCCCGCGATGACCACCCGTTCCCGCCGACCGAGGTTCGTCCGCGCGACCAGCGAGTGCCCGATCCGCGTCACCTCGAGGTGCGGGATCGCCCTCAGCGCCACCTCGATGGCGTCTGCCAGGGCGGCCTCGTCGCGGCTGACCGACTCGATGTCGACCACGGCTTCGGTCAGGTCGGCCACGTCTGCGGTGAGGTCCAGGGACATGTCGGTCATCTTGTCACCCACCCCCTGCTGCCCGGGAAGCGACAGCAGCCTCGCCTCGAGGACCGACGAGACGTAGCCCCCCGAGCCCCTCGCGACGACCGACCACTCGGAACCTCGGTGGTGGAGGAGCGAGCGCAGCGAGCGTCTCGGAACGACGGAGGCCAGCCGACCAACCCGACCGCCACCCGCGGGCAGCCGACCGGGTCGGGCCGCCGAGAATTGTTCAAGAGGGTTTC
>JBKJON010000476.1:0-2983 GCA_046595715.1 Marmoricola sp. | reverse complement strand
TCGGTCCTCCATCTCGCCCGCGAGTGCGCGCACGGCTTCCGCGCTGAGCTCGACGTCCGCGTCGACGTAGAAGCGCGGGAAGACATCGAGATGCTCGTCCGCGGCGTTGAGCGCTGCCGCCTTCGAGGCCTGGGGGATCTCGATGACGCGGACTCCCGCGAACGAGCGCGCCCGGTCCGCGGTGTCGTCCGAGCAGCCGTTGCAGGCCACGACGACTTGGAACTCGGCCTTCGCCGCCGTGCCGACGAGTGCCGAGAGACACCGCTCGATGACGGCGCCCTCGTTGCAGGCGGGAATCACCACTGATGCCGTGGACACTCGAGGCGACATGCCGTGGAGGGGGCCTTCCGTTGCTGCGGCACCGACGTTTGGTGGGTGGCCGCAAGGTCTCATCGAAGTCCACACTCTAGTGGAGCCCGAGTCGCCTCCGCTCGGGCCCATCCGGACGTGGGGCCGGATTGGCGGCGGAGTGGCTCGTGGGCTGGATCTACCCGGTGGTCAAACGCCCCGAGGCCCACGAACACGACTCAGTACGGGCGTCCACCCGGTGCCGGATCGCCTCGCTGTCGAGCCAGATGACGTAGCTGGCGCCGACCACCTTGACCACGGAGTACGCCGTGGCGCTGGCCGTCACCACACCCGCAGCACCGCGATCCACTGGTTCGTGGTGGGCACCGAACCAGTGTCCATCCCGGATCCCGGCAGTACCAGATGATCGCCGACTGACTGCCAACGCCGCTCCGGGTCGGACACGTGCCTCGGGACGGGGCCCGCAGCTCTCAGCGCAACGGACGGACGTGCAGGCCGACCTCGGGGTCGACCACGATCTCCTGCATCGCGGGCAGGCCGTCAGCGTCGAGCTCGGCGTCGACCGGGACGTTGCGCTTGAGCAGGGCCAGGGCAATGGGGCCGTACTCATGGTGGCGGGCCGAGCTGCCGACGAAGCCGACCTCCTTCTCGCCGAGCAGCACGGGCGCACCGCGCTTGGGCAGCCGGTTGTCCGAGCCGTCGAGGTGCAGCAACGTCAGCCGCCGCGGGGGGCGGCCGAGCGTGTGTACGCGGGCGACCGTCTCCTGGCCGCGGTAGCAGCCCTTGTCGAGGTGCACGGCCGAGGGGATCCAGCCGGCCTCGTTGGGGATCGTTCGGTGGTCGGTGTCCTGGCCCAGACGAGGTTCGCCGCGCGCGATCCGCAGTGCTTCGAAGGCCCACATCCCGGCGGCGGGGCCGGCGGCCTTGGCGTAGGCGTCGAGCTCGGAGCGCGGGAAGACGTCGTACTTGCCCCCGATGAGCGTCGCGTCGGGGCCGGTCACCGGGCGCCAGGCCACGGCCAGCTGTTCGGAAAGATCCTCGACCTCGACGCGCATCATGAACCGCATCCGGTCCAGCCAGGCGGCCAGGGGCGCGGCCTCCCCCGGCTCGACGTGGGCGGTGAACGCCTCGCCGTCGTCCACGCCGTACATCGCGTGCTCGACGTGCCCGTTCGGCGAGAGCACCAGCGCGATGGTCTGTACGCCGGCCGCCAGGTGCTCGAGGTGCTGGGTCGTCAGGGAGTGCAACCAGGTGAGCCGATCGGGGCCACTGACCCGGATCACCCCGCGGTGCGAGAGGTCAACGAAGCCGTCTCCGCCGACCAGGGTGCGTTGTTCGCCGTTGAAGGACCCGTAGTGGGCCGCCACCGGAGCGTCCACCCCGTCGCCACTCACCGCCCCGGGCAGGCCGAGCAGAGGGCTGGGGGTCGGGCTGGGGCTCGGGGTGGTCGTCGGCGGGACAGTCACCCCTCCAGTGTCGCTCACCCGGGCAACCGGTCCACCCCGAGGCCCGACAGCGGGCAGACGGCTACCCCTCGCGCCAGAGTCGCCAGCAGCAGGCCATCCCGACCAGCCAGGTGGCGATCACGGGCAGGTCGCCGACGTTCAGGCCGTGGCTGTCGGTGAACCCCACCAGCTCGCGCCCTGCCCAGGGGCCGTGTCCCGCGAGCAGGCCGAAGGCGAGACCCGTCAGTGCGACTGCCACGACTGCGACTGCCCCCCGGATCGACACGTCCAGATGCTACGCGGGCGCAGCACACAGTCCGCCGTCGAGTCGGCACCCCGGCGCTCCCTCAGGCCGTCTCGGCGCCCGCCTCGGGGAGGTACTCCTGGACGAGCGCCTCGGTCTCCGCCTCCAGGGGATGCCGCGGAGGCGACGGCCCATGGCGTCGAGAGTGCGGCGTACGCCGGCCTGGCCGTCCGTGGCGTAGCGGGCCCGCAGCAGGTCGCGCCACAGCAGCTGGCTGGCCGGGTGGACCCGGAGGCCAGCCTCGGCCGAAGCGGAGGCGCCACCGGAGTCGTCGTCGCCGAGCAGGTCGACCAGGCGGTGCGCCGGGACGACCGCGAAGCCGATGACGAAGACGGTTGCGGACCCGCGTTCGTCGCGGCACCTGCAGGACCTGCGGGACCTGCGGGGGTGCGTACCAGCGTCTGGTCGGGGTGCTTGCTGCCGGGATTGACCCCCCGACCCGGATAGTCCGAGACGTTCCCGTCGTACGGACGCCCGAAAGACGACGGGAACGTCTCGGACTATCCGCAGCGGGGGGGGTCATCCAGCAGCACAACCTCTGACACCCGGGACGACCCAGGTCAGCTCTTGCGGCAGTCCGCGCAGGTCCCGAACACCGTCAGATGGCCGTAGTCGGGCGTGAAGTCGTGGCGGTCGGCCAGCCCCCCGATCGCCTTCGCCACCTCGTCGACGCCGATGCTGATGACCTTCTCGCAGCTCCGGCAGATCAGGTGGACGTGCTCGTGTCCCCTGGCCGAGTGGTACGTCGGGGCCCGGTCCGTCAGGTGGGCGTGCTTGATCAGGCCGAGGTCGTCGAGCAGCTCGAGGGTGCGGTAGACCGTCGAGAGGTTGATCGACTCCGAGTGGGTGCGCACCTCGGCGTACACCTCGTCGGGGGTGGCATGCCCCAGCGTCTCGACTGCGGCGAGCACCAGCTCACGCTGCG
>JBKJON010000564.1:0-2882 GCA_046595715.1 Marmoricola sp. | reverse complement strand
CTCGCAGATCCGCTTGCGGCTCTCCAGATCGGCCGCCTGGCCGTCCTCGTCGAAGGCCATCACCACGACCGCCGCGCCGTACTTCCGGCACAGGCGCGCGTGCGCCCGGAAGATGTCCTCGCCCTCCTTCATGGAGATCGAGTTGACGATCGGCTTGCCCTGGACGCACTTGAGCCCGGCCTCGATGATCTCGAACTTCGACGAGTCGACCATCACCGGCACGCGGCTGATGTCAGGCTCCCCGGCGATGAGCTTGGTGAAGCGGTCCATGGCCGCGACGCCGTCGATCATGCCCTCGTCCATGTTGATGTCGATGACCTGTGCCCCGGCCTCGACCTGCTGGCCCGCCACGGAGAGGGCGGTGTCGTAGTCGCCGGCCTTGATCAGGTTGCGGAACTTGGCCGAGCCGGTGATGTTCGTGCGCTCGCCGATGTTGACGAACAGTGAGTCCTCGTTGATGTTCAGCGCCTCGAGGCCCGAGAGACGCATGGCACGCTCCGGCTTCGCGGGCACCCTCGGCTCCGCGCCCTCGATGACCTCGGCGATGCGGGCGATGTGTCCGGGCGTGGTGCCGCAGCAGCCGCCGACGAGGTTGACCAGTCCCGCTCCGGTGAACTCCTGCAGCACGGCCGACATCTGGTCCGGGGTCTCGTCGTACTCACCGAACGCGTTGGGCAGGCCGGCGTTGGGGTAGCAGGAGACGAAGCAGTCGGCCACCCGTGCGAGCTCGGCCAGGTAGGGCCGGATCTCGGCGGCGCCGAGGGCACAGTTCAGACCGATCGCCAGGGGGCGGGCGTGCCGCACAGAGTTCCAGAAGGCCTCGGTCACCTGGCCCGAGAGGGTGCGCCCCGAGGCGTCGGTGATGGTGCCCGAGACGATCACCGGCCAGCGACGGCCGCGTTCCTCGAACAGGGTCTCGAGGGCGAAGATGGCGGCCTTGGCGTTGAGGGTGTCGAAGATGGTCTCGACCAGCAGCAGGTCGGCTCCACCGTCGACCAGTCCCCCGGCCTGCTCGATGTAGGCCTCGACGAGCAGCTCGAAGCTGGTGTTGCGGAAGCCCGGGTCGTTGACGTCGGGTGAGATCGAAGCCGTGCGGTTGGTGGGGCCCAGTCCCCCGGCCACGTAGCGCGGCCGCGAGGGGTCGACCTCGGTGACCGCGTCCGCAGCCTCCCGGGCGAGCCGGGCCGACTCGTAGTTGAGCTCGTAGGCGAGGTCCTCCATGCCGTAGTCGGCCTGGGAGATCCGCTGGGCGCTGAAGGTGTTGGTGGCGACGATGTCGGCACCGGACTCGAGGTACTCACGGTGGATCGACCGGATGATGTCGGGCTGGCTGAGGCTGAGGAGGTCGCTGTTGCCGCGGACGTCGCTGTCCCAGTCGACGAACCGCTCGCCGCGGTAGCCGGTCTCGTCGAGTCCTTGGCCCTGGATCATCGTGCCCATGGCCCCGTCTATGACGAGGATGCGCTCGCGCAGCAGAGCCGTGAGGGGCTCGGTCGCGTCCGGGCGCACCCGAGAGGGCCGCTCGTCGTTGCTGGGACTGCTCACTGATGAATCTCCGATGTCGTTGCCAGGACAAGACTAAGGAGTCCGGGAGTGCCCACCGGACCGCTTCCACATGGTGGCAGGTCGCTGGGCGCTCAGTGAAGACCGGTGGTTCAGCGTGACGGTACGCAGGGCCGCTGTCGTGGCGCCCCCGCCGGGGGTGGCTCGGCGATCCGCCGTAGTGAGTCCGACGGCAGGCGTGGTCAGCGCCAGGTGAGCGACTGCCACCCTACGGACGCCAGGTCAGCGGTACGCCAGGAGCGGGCCGACCAGGTCGCGTCGCGCCAGCTCCGTGCCGACCACTCGCCTGTCTGTGAAGCCGCCACCGTCCAGGCGCCGTCCCGCCACGACCGCGCGGACCAGCTGTCGTCACGCCAGGAGCGAGCCGACCACGTGCCTGCCGTCCAGGTCGTTCCACGCCAGGACCGTGCGTTCCAGCCGTCGCCACTCCAGGTCCAGCCTCGCCAGTTGCCACCGACCCACGCCGTCCGCGCCGTCGAGGCGCGGGTCCAGGCCGCCGCGTCCCAGGGCCGGCCGAAGATGTCGATCTCTCCCCGCAGGTCGCTCACCCCGTCGTTGACGTGCGAGCTGCCCCGCGCCGCCTCCAGCGACCCTTGTCCGGTGCTGTACCAGGCGGAGGTCGTTGCCTTCGTCGTGTTGTCCTTGTAGAGACGGGCCGCGTTGACCTTGGTCAGACCGTCACCTCGGTACATGGTGCTGGTGGTGAAGGCCGCGGAAGTCATGTACAGCCGGCGCTTGACCTGGTCCGGGGTCAGGCTCGGCATCGCCTGGAGCAGGAGCGCGGCCTCGCCCGCGACGACGGCCGTGGCCTGGGAGGTGCCGGAGGCCTTGGCGAACCGGGCTCCGATCCGCGCGGTCGGGTTGCGTTCGTCTGCGTAGCCGTTGGGCACCCGAGCCCCGATCACCGAGACCCCGGGCGCCACGAAGTCGACGTGCCGGGAGCTGGTGCCCCGGGTGGCCCACGCTGGCACGGTGTCGTCCGTGGTGGCCAGAGTCCCCTGAGTGTCGTCGGCTCCCACGGCCAGGACGTAGGGGCTCTGCGCCGGGTTGGCCAGGAGCATGGTGTCGCGTCCGTCGTTGCCGCCTGCGACGACCACGGTGATGCCGGCCTTCCAGGCCTGTTCCACGGCGAAGGTGAGCGGGTCGATGCTCGGGTCCTGCACCGAGTCGGTGCCGTAGGCGAGCGCGATGACCTTGATGTTGATCCCGTTGTCGTTGCGGTGCGTCACGACCCAGTCGAGGGCCGCGATCACCTGCGACACGTCGACCGCACCGTCCTGGGCACCCACCTTGACGCTGACCAGGTTCGCGTCCGGTGC
>JBKJON010000542.1:0-6146 GCA_046595715.1 Marmoricola sp. | reverse complement strand
GGACCATGTCCTGCGCCTCGAGTCCCGCCCCGCCAACATCGAGGGCAAGGGTGCGGTGACCATCCGTGACCTGGTACGCAACGCACTGCGGATGCGGCCTGATCGCATCGTCGTAGGCGAGGTACGTGACTCCTCAGCCCTGGACATGCTGCAGGCCATGAACACCGGCCACGACGGATCCATCTGCACGGTCCACTCCAACGGCCCGCGTGACACCTGCTCACGACTCGAGACACTCGTCCTGATGGCCGGCATGGACCTGCCCATCCGCGCCATCCGCGAGCAGGTGGCCTCCGCGGTCGACCTGATCGTCCACCAGGCCCGGCTCAAGGACGGCACCCGCCGCATCACCCACATCACCGAGGTCGAGCGGATGGAGGGCGACGTGATCACGTTGCAGGACATCTTCCTGTTCGACAACTCGGCCGGCTTCGACTCCGAGGGCCGGTCCCTGGGAACCCTGAGGGCCACCGGCCTACGGCCGAAGTTCCTGGAGAAGATGCTGCACAACAACGTCACGGTCGACACCCGGGTCTTCGCCACGGACGGCTTCCGATGAACCCAGGGCCCCACCCACTGCGCCGGCTCGTCGCCGGCAGCCTGCTCGCCCTGCTGGCACTGAGTCTGTGGGGCACTGCGCCCGCCTCTGCCGACGCCAGCGTCACGATCGACCACGTCATGCCGGCCAAGGGCGCTGTCCGGCTCCTGGTCTCCGTCCCTGGCGCCGACGCCGTCGACACGGAGGGCGTCACGGTCACCATCGACGGCCAGGACGTGGAGTCATCGGCCACCGCCGCGTCCAACAGCAGCCTCGAGCGCACCTCTGTCCTCGCCATCGACACCAGCGCGAGCATGGCCGGAACCCGCATCATCGAGGCCAAGAAGGCCGCCCTCGCCTACCTCGCGGCGGTGCCCACCAACGTCAAGGTCGGGGTCCTGACCTTCGACAGCACCGTCAAGGAGGTCGTGTCGCCCAGCCTCGACCGTGTCGCCGCCAAGGCCGCCATCGGTCAGCTGAAGCTCTCGCGCCAGACTGCGTTGTACGACGGCGTCCTGGGTGCTCTCACCTCGGCCGGCCCCAGTGGCTCGAAGGCCGGGCAGCGCAAGATCCTGCTCCTCTCCGACGGCAAGGACACCACCGGGACGTCCCTGAGGTCCGTGCTCGCCGAGATCAAGAAGTCCGGGGCCGGCATCGACGTCGTCTCGCTCCAGCAGGGCGACGAGGCCAACCAGCCGCTCAACGACATCGCCACCGCCGGCAAGGGCACCCTGATCGCCGCCCAGGACCCGGCAGTCCTGACCGCCGCGTTCGCCAAGGAGGCGGCCGCCCTGGCCCGACAGCTGGCGGTCACGGCGCAGCTGCCGCCCGGCTACAAGGAGACCAGCTCCGACGTCGAGGTCACCGTCCCCACAGCCTCCCAGACGTTCACCACCTCGGCCTACGTGCCGGTGCAGACCGCTGCCGACATCCTGGCCGCCGAGGCGGCGGCTTCCGGTCCGCAGCCCGTGGCGCCCGGCCGCCTCGACCTCACGCCGAACGTCATGTACGCCGCGGTCGGCGCCATCGCCCTCGGACTCCTCGGTGTGATCGCGTCGCTGGCCATGGGACTGCGCAAGCCGGCCAGCAACCTGACCCTGAACGAGCAGATCCGGGCGTACGGCGTGATGTCCGTCCCTGGCCAATCGGGGCCGCGCCGGGAGCACGAGGGACCCGTGCCGTTCTCCGGCCCGGCCCGTCAGGCCGCCGAGCGCGCGCTGGCGAACAACAAGAACCTCGAGGCGCGGATCGCGCACAGCCTCGATGGCGCCGGGATGTCGCTGAAGCCGGCCGAGTGGCTGCTCATGCGAGGCGGCATCGCGTTCGGTGGCGGCATCCTGGGGATCCTGCTCGGTTCGGGCAACATCGTCCTCGGCATCCTGTTCATCGTCGCGGCGCTCATCGGGCCCACGGTCTACCTCAAGAGGAAGAGGTCCAAGCGACTCAAGGCCTTCAGCACCGGGCTGGCCGACACCCTCCAGCTGATGTCGGGCAGTCTCTCGGCCGGTCTGTCCCTGGGGCAGTCCATCGACACGATCGTCCGGGAAGGCACCGAGCCCATCTCGGGCGAGTTCCGGCGAGTGGTGATCGAGAGTCGCCTCGGGGTGACCATCGAGGACTCGATGGAGGGGGTGGCCGAGCGCATGGACAGCCGTGACTTCGCCTGGGTGGTGATGGCCATCCGGATCCAGCGCGAGGTCGGCGGCAACCTCGCCGAGCTGCTGCTCACGGTGGCGGCCACGCTCCGGGAGCGTGAGTACCTGCGCCGCCACGTGAAGGCGCTCTCGGCCGAGGGCGTGCTCTCGGCCTACATCCTCGGCGGCCTGCCGCCGGTGTTCCTGATCTACCTCACGCTGACCAAGGGTGAGTACGTCAACCCCATGTACACCACTCCCATCGGGTGGATCCTCTGCATCACCATGGCGGTCCTGCTCGGTGTGGGCGTGCTGTGGATGTCCAAGGTTGCGAAGGTGGACCTGTGACGACCGTGATCCTGCCCCTGGCCTTCGGGATGATCTTCCTGGCGCTGTTCCTGGTGTTCGCCTCGATCGGCGGCGTCGCCAAGGAGCGTGCCGGTGTCGGTCGCTCCATCGCGGTGCTCGAGGCCATGACCAAGGCGCCGGATGAGCTGCGCGGCGAGCTGGACTCGAGCTTCGCCGACCGGGTGCTCTTCCCGCTGCTGGCCCGCACCCAGTCGCTCGGACGCCGCCTGACCCCCGAGGATGCGAGCGATCGCATCCGCGAGAAGCTGGAGCACGCGGGCAACCCGTTCGGCTGGACCGTCGAGCGGGTGATGGCCGGCAAGGTCGTCGGCTTCGCGTCCGCCCTGCTGGTCTCCCTCGTGCTCTCGCTGATCATGGGGATCGGCTTCCTGCCCACGCTCGGTTTCGTCATGATCGCCGCACTGGTCGGCTACATGGCGCCGAACATGTACCTCTACCAACAGACCTACGACCGGTCCGAGAAGCTCCAGCGAGCACTCCCCGACGCGATCGACCTGCTGACGATCTCGGTGGAGTCCGGGCTCGGCTTCGATGCCGCCTGTGCCCAGGTCGCCCGCAACACCGAGGGACCGCTCGCCGAGGAGTTTGCCCGGATGCTGCAGGAGATGCAGATCGGCCGCGGCCGCTCCGAGGCGCTGCGCTCGCTCGCCGACCGCACGAACCTGGCCGACCTGCGCGCCTTCGTCAGCGCCATGGTGCAGGCGGACGCGTTCGGCATCCCGGTCGGACAGGTCCTGCGGATCCAGTCCTCGGAGATCCGGGTGAAACGTCGGCAGTGGGCCGAGGAGATGGCCCAGAAGGTGCCGGTCAAGATCCTGGTCCCGCTGATCTTCTGCATCCTGCCGTGCCTGTTCATCGCGGTCCTCGGTCCGGCCGGCATCTCGATCATGAACAGCTTCTCAGGCAAACTCTGAGGGTGACCAACGTCAGGCGGGACGCCCTCGCTGCGCGCGTCTTCACCCTCGCCGCCCTTACGTCCCTCGCGGCGCTGGTGGGTTCGGAGTACCTCGCCGGGACGCTGCTCGTGGTCCTGGTGGCGGCCTGCGCCATCGGGCTCTCGCTGACGCGCCGGTTCAGCGAGACGACCGTGGCCGTCGTCGAGGGAGCCGTCGTGGCCACGCTGGTGGTGCTCAGCGCTCCTCACCAGGCGACGATCACGCCCTACCTGGTCATCCCCGCCCTCATCGGGGCGATGGACCGGGGGGTGGTCGGCCTGGTGCGCGTGGTGGCGACGGAGTTCGGGCTGCTCCTGGTGCTGTGGGCCGCGGTGCTCCAGCGCTGGGACCGCGACATGGCCTCCACCGGGTTCACCTGGCTGGCCACCGCCATCGGCATCGGACTGATGGGCTCGGCGCTGCGACGGGCAGCCACGAGCAACGACGCCGACGCCAGCTACCGCAGTGCCGTGGGTCTCATCCGGCGGCTCGAGGCGCTCTCGGGCAAGCTCAGCGGTGGGCTGGACGCGGTCGGTATCGCCGAACAGGTGATGGACGAGGCCGACAGCCTCGTGCCCACCCGCAGCACGGGTGTGTTCGTGCGCTCGCCCAACGGCTCGATGGCGCCCCTTCGCTACTCGGTCGGGACCCAGCCGGGCGCCATGACGTGGGCCGAGCCGCTCTCGGACAAGTGCTGGGAGTACGGCGCGATGATGCTGCGCGAACATCACGTGGCGATCCCCCTGGTGGCGAACGACGAGATCATCGCCGTCCTCGTGCTGGACACGCTCGAGCAGATCGAGTCCGGAGCGGCCCTCGAGCTGCGCACCCGGCTCGCCCGGCACGCCGTACAGCTGCAGGCGGCGCTGCTCTTCGGACGCGTCCGGGACAACGCCATGAACCAGGAGCGCCAACGGATCGCCCGGGAGGTCCATGACGGTGTCGCCCAGGACGTGGCCTCGCTGGGCTACCTCGTGGACAACCTCGCCGCCACCTCCTGCGACCCCGGCCAGAAGCAGCAGATCGGTCAGCTGCGCCAAGAGCTCACCCGCGTCGTCACCGAGCTGCGGCACTCCATCTTCGACCTCCGCCACGAGATCGCCGCGGGGGCCGGGCTCGGCGAGAGCCTGTCGGCGTACGCCAACCAGGTGAGTGCCACGTCGCCGATGACGGTGCACGTCACCCTGGACGAGAAGGGTCCCCGGCTGCCGAGCGACGTCGAGTTCGAGATGCTCCGGATCGCCCAGGAGGCCATGGCCAACGCCCGCAAGCACTCCGGGGCCGCCAACCTGTGGCTGCGCTGCACCGTGCGTTCCCCCCACGCCGAGATCGAGGTCGGCGACGACGGGACCAACGCGCACACTCCCCGGGCCGACTCGCAGGGACTGAAGATCATGCGGGAGCGCTCGCGCAACATCGGCGCCGAGCTCGTGGTCGAGGAGCCCGCTCCGGAGCGCCCGGGCACGCGCGTCGTCATCTCGGTCGGCGCCCCCACGCGTTAGCCTGAGCCGCGAGAGGCCGGGTCGGACCCACCTGGGCGCCACCACATGACGACCGTGCTGCTGATCGACGACCACGAGCTGATCCGACAGGGTCTCGCCGGCGCCTTCGCGCAGGCTGACGGCTTCGACGTGGCCGGTCAGGCCGACTCCGTGGAGCAGGGCCTGTCCCTGGCGCGAAAGATCGGACCGGACGTGATCGTCACCGACGTACGCCTCCCGGACGGGTCCGGTCTCGACGTGGTGCGTGCGCTGCGCAAGGAGAACCGCGTGGTCGGGCTCGTGGTCCTGACGATGTACGCCGGGGACGAGCAGCTCTTCGCCGCCATGGACGCCGGCGCCTCCGCCTTCGTGGGCAAGGACGCTCCCACCAGCACGGTGATCAGTGCGGCCCGGCAAGCCTCGGTCTCTCCCCTCACCTTCTCCTGCACCGGCCTGGGCGAGGCGCTGATCCGGCGGATGAGCTCCGGCGCCCCCCGTCTCTCCGACCGGGAGAGGCAGGTCCTGGAACTGCTGGCGGAGGGGCTGGGCGTCACGGCGATCGCCGGTCGGCTCTTCCTCAGCGAGTCGACCGCCAAGAGCCACATCGGCCGCATCTACGAGAAGCTGGGTGCTGCCAACCGCGCTCAGGCACTGGTCACGGCGATGCGGTTGGGGCTGATCACGTCGGCGACACCGCCGATGTGATGGTGGAGTGATTAGTCCGTTTAGTTAGCATCTAGTCATAAATGACTAGTTTGCAGGCGGCCCAAACGGACCACCGGGTTCTAACCGTACGAAGGATGCCCCGTTCTGTCAGATTTTGGGATACTTTCTTCTACGAGGCCGCCCGGGGCGACCCCGGCAAGAAATCCACCTAGTTCCAGAAGGAAAGGGACACTCATGCTCGAGTACATCCGCAACATCAGCAAGCTCCGCGACCAGGACGGCGCCTCCGCCGTCGAGTACGGCCTGCTCGTCGCCGGCATCGCCGGCCTCATCGTCGCCGTCGTCTTCCTGTTCGGTGGCGTCATCAACAGCGCGTTCAAGGGCACCTGCAACAAGGTCGGTGCGGGCCAGTCGGGCATCGCCGGCGCCCAGACCACCTGCTGACCCAGTTCCGACCCGGTTCTGACGCGGACGGCTCGGCGGTTCCTCGAGGACCTGCCGGGCCATCCTGCCTCCCGCTGGG
>JBKJON010000463.1:0-5548 GCA_046595715.1 Marmoricola sp. | reverse complement strand
GTTCGACTCTGGCCTGGGGCACCAGCTCAGCCGGTGGTCCCCCGTCCGACCTGCTCGGCGACGTGGTCGAGCAGCTCGCGAAGGGCACGCCTCACCGGGAGGTAGGACGCGACGTCGGCCAAGCCGCCGAAGAGGCCGGGCGAGTCGTAGGCGAAGCGCAGCACCAGGCGCGTGCCACCGTCCTTCTCCCGCAGCCGCAGGCGCAGCCGGTGGTCGACGCCGGTCACGGTCGTCCAGGACATCTCGTGCTCAGGGGTGAACTCCACGATCTCGACGTTGCCCCCGACGGGGACCGCGCCCACCCGCAGCAGGACGCGGTAGCGGGCCCCGCGACCGGGCACCGTGTCCGGCTCGAGCTCCTCCACGATGAACCGGTCGCCCAGCCTGCCGATCCGGCAGGGGTCGGCCACCACGTCCCACACGTCCGCGGGGGTCGCCGCGAGGACGACCTCCTCCTCGATCCTCATCGCCCCCTCCTCACCCGAGCACCGGCAGCCGGCGCTCGCCCTGCATCTGGGTCAGGGCCTCCTGCATCGTGGCGATCAGCACGTCGTAGACCTCGTCGACATCGGCCTCCTGACCGAACCGCTCCACCAGGTCGATCGGCTCGAGGAAGCGCATCGAGATCTTGACCGGGAGCGGGAGGTGCGGCTGGGGGCCGATCTGGAGGCCGAACGGCAGGGACAGCATCACCGGCAGGGTCTTGAGGCGGATGGTCCGGTCCAGCCGGAGCAGCCGCGCCAGGCCCTCGCCCCGGCTGAGGAACAGCGCGGTCTCCTGCCCGCCGAGGGTCACCATCGGCACCACCGGGACACCCTTGGCCAACGCCAGCCGGAGGAAGCCCTTGCGACCGCCCATGTCGACCTTGGCCGACTCCCAGCTCGGCCGGAAGACCTCGTAGTCGCCGCCGGGGAACACGGTGACGACCGCGCCCGCGTCCAGGGCCTGCTCGGCGTTGCCGTGGTCGGCCTCGATCGTGCCGAACCGACGGAGCATCCAGCCCAGTGGCGAGTTCAGCACCATCCGGTGCGCGAGCTGGAAGTGCGCCCGCTCGACGCCGAAGTAGGTGCTGATCGCGAGCTGGGAGATGAAGACCTCCGGGGACGAGGTGCCGCCACTGTGGTTGCCCACGACGAGCACCGCTCCTTCACGGGGGACGTTCTCGAGTCCTCGGATGTCGGGGCGGTACCACGCGCTCACCAGCAGCCAGAGGCCCGGCAGCAGCTCACGCATGAAGTCGGGGTCACGGTCGTCGAGGTCGCCAGGACGGAAGCTCGGGGTCAGGGCCGACACGACGCCCTTGAGCGGGCCGATGCCGGGGACAGGGATGCGCACGGACGAACGGTAGCGTCCAACACATGTTGGCTGTCGTCTGCGAGAACACCGAGCTCACCGTCCAGGACGTCACCGACCCCGAGCCCGGTCCCGGTCAGGTGCTGCTCGAGGTCGTCCGGGCGGGCATCTGCGGGTCGGACCTGCACGCCCGCTTCCACGCCGACGAGCTCGCCGAGGTCTCCGCCCAGGTCGGGATGACCGGCATCATGCGGTCCGCCGACGCCGTCGTGATGGGGCACGAGTTCAGCGGGAGGGTCGCGGCGTACGGCCCGCAGACGCGCAGGAGGTACGCCGAGGGCACGCCGGTCGTCGCCTTCCCGATGGTGCGCCGCGAGGGCGCGATGCAGATGATCGGGCTGTCCCCCAAGGCGACCGGGGCCTACGCCGAGCGCATCGTCGTCGAGGAGAGCTTCCTGTTCGACGTCGACAACGGCTACAGCCCCGAGAAGGCAGCGATGACCGAGCCGATGGCGGTCGCGTGGCACGCGGTCCGCAAGGCGCGGATCGCCAAGAGCGAGACCGCGGTCGTGGTCGGCTGCGGCCCGATCGGGCTCGCGGTGATCCTCATGCTCAAGGCCCGCGGCGTGCGCCACGTCGTGGCCAGTGACTACTCCGCCGCGCGACGCGCGCTGGCCGAGCGGTGCGGCGCCGACGTGGTCGTCGACCCCGCGCAGGACTCGCCGTGGGCGACCTTCGAGGGCCACAAGCGCTACCGCACCGACGCCACTCCCCTGCTCGACTACGCCCACGAGGCGATCGGCAACCTCCGCAAGGTGCCGCTGCTCCCCTGGACCCGGCTCGTCCGTGTCGCGGAGGCAGTCGGCCAGAGCCCCCAGCAGGGGCCGGTGGTCTTCGAGTGCGTCGGCGTGCCCGGCATCCTCGACCACGTCATCGCCAGTGCGCCGCTCTACTCCCGCGTGATCGTGGTGGGGGTCTGCATGGAGCCCGACCGGATCACCCCGGTGATGGCGATCAACAAGGAGATCTCCCTGCAGTTCGTCTTCGCCTACGACCCGGCGGAGTACCTCGACACGCTGCGGATGATCACCTCGGGCAAGGTCGACCCGACCCCGCTGCACACCGGCACGGTGCCGCTCGGCGACGTGGCGCAGACCTTCGACGACCTCGGGTCGGCGGAGCACCACGCCAAGGTCCTGGTCGACCCGAGGGCCTGACCTTCACGGCCACTTCGCCGGACACCAGCGCCCCGGCGTGGTTTCAATGAGCCATGACGACTCGCATCCGGTCCCTGGCCGTCGGTCTCGCGCTCGCCGGCGTGGTGCTGGCGCCCCTCACCGCCACCGGGGCATCTCCCACGCCGAGCCGGGTCCGCCTCACCGAGACCGCCTCGTCGGACCCGGTCGCACACCGGCCGGCCTCCAGCGACTTCGGCCTCGACCTTGCCGGCACGTGGAGGTTCAAGACCGGGGACGACCCCGCCTGGTCCAAGCCGGGGTACGACGACTCCGGCTGGGAGACGGCCCAGGTGCCCCAGGCGGGCGGTCAACCGATCTTCTCCTCCTACGACGGGTATGCGTGGTTCCGGCTGTCCTTCCGGGTGCCCGCCTCGGCCCAGGGCACCGCGCTCATCGCCTCCCTGGGCCGGATCGACGACGCGGACATCACGTACCTCAACGGGACGCGCATCGGCAGCACCGGTGAGATGCCGCCCGACTCCGACAGCCAGTGGTTCGAGCAACGGCTCTACCCGGTGCCGAGCAGCGCGGTGAACTACGGGGGTCGCAACGTCCTGGCCGTGCAGATGAACGACTTCACCGGCGGGGGCGGGTGGTACCAGGGGCCGGTCGGCCTGTACTCCAAGGCCTCGCTGCGCCGCACCCTCTATGGCCTCGACACGGTCGCCGCCGGCGACCGTGCGCGTGACCGGGTGCTCGCCGTGCTGCGCCGGCAGCACGACGCGGTCGCCCACGGCCGCTGGCGCGCCTACCGCCGCACCCTGACCACGGGGTTCTTCCACGACGGCGACACCCGCAGCCGCCGCGTCGCCGACCTGCGCTTCCTCACCCGGAAGTACGGCGCCCTGCGGATCCGCGACCGCGAGATCGAGGTGGTGCGCGACCGCCGCACGGGCCGGCTGATCGCAGACACGAACCGCAGCATCGTGGCTCTCACCCCGTCTGGGAAGCGGGTCGTGGTGGCCGCGGTGAAGCAGGACTTCCTCTGGTTCAGCGGGGCCCGCCTGCACGAGCGGGGCAACCGGTCGCGCTTCTTCATGGACTCGGTCCACTCCCGGCTCGAGGGCCACGACCGTGACTTCATGGTCTACCTGCCGCCGTCGTACCTGAAGCACCCGAACCGGCACTACCCCACGATCTACCTCTTCCACGGGATCAACGGCGGCGCCGCGGAGTGGCAGCCACGCCACATGAAGGGCCGGATCGACCGGCTGATCCGCGACCGCGGGATCATGCAGTCGATCGTGGTCATGCCCGACGCCGAGTCCTTGTGGTACGTCGACTCCTCGGAGGCGCCGTGGCGCTCGATGTTCATCAAGGAGATGCTGCCGCTGGTCGACCAGGCCTACCGGACGATGCCTCGGCGCGGGGAGCGCGGCATCACGGGGATCTCGATGGGCGGCCACGGAGCGTTCACGGTCGGCTGGTCGCACCCGGACCTGTTCTCCTCCATCGCCAGCCACATCGGCGCGCTCAGCCTCCCGCCCCTGGCCGGCACCGCTGAGGAGCAGGCGGCGAACGCGGACGAGCGACCCAACACCCAGGTCGCGGGGCACTCCGCGGACTTCCTCAAGCGCTTCCGCTACTACTTCGACGCCTGCCGCAACGACGAGTACCGGTTCGGGGAGGCGGCGGAGGAGATGTCAGCACAGCTGACCCTCAAGCAGGTGCCGCACACGATGGAGGTCTACCCCGAGGGCGGTCACAACGACGCCTGCTGGCTCCCGCGCATCTACCGGTCGTTCCGCCTGCACTCGCAGAACTTCCGAGCGCACCTGGGCTGACGGCTCACGGCCGACGGCAGCGCGGTCGGGTCAGTAGGCGCGGTTGTTGAGCTCCACCACGCTGGCGGTGGCGTAGGGGACCTTGGCGCTGACGCTCGAGCCGACCAGGCCGCTCAGCTCCTCGCCGTTGGTCTCCGTCGTGCCGTCGCCGTCGAAGTCGGTCGCGGCGGTGGCGCCGAGGGCGCCCCAGTCCAGGGGTCGCCCTCCGACGCAGTAGGACTCGCCGCACGCACCCAGCGGACCCGCGATCATCTCGAACTCCGGGTTCGGCTCCGGGGTGGTAGTCGGCGTGGGGGTCGGTGTCGGGGTCGAGGTGCCGCCTGTCGAGCCGCCTCCAGTGCCTCCGGTGGCACCACCACCGGTCGACGTGGTCCCGCCACCGGTCGAGCCGGTGTCCTTGGTCCCACCGGACAACTTGTCGCCGCCCTTGACGGGCTTGCCATCCTTGTCGACCTTGGTCACGGTCGCCTTGACCTCGGGCGCCTCGGCGCTCACGCCAGGTGCCGGGGGCGGCGAGGGGATCACGAACACGCCGGTCGCGTAGCCGCGGGCGAAGGCCTCGACCAGGTCGACGTAGTACTCGGAGTTGTTGTAGCTGCGGATCGCGGCGTCCATCGCGCTCTCCGGCAGGATGCTGCCCGAGGAGGGGCAGAGGTAGTACGCCGCCGCGAGGGACGCATCGTCGATGTCGTTGGGGTTCTTGATGCCGTCACCGTCACCGTCGCGGCCCGAGGACTGCCAGGTGCCGGGGATGAACTGCATCGGGCCCACTGCGCGGTCCCAGACCGTGTCGCCGTCCCACTCGCCGCCGTCGGTGTCGTGGATCGCCGCCACCGGGCCGCGGCCGTCGAGCGCGATGCCGACGATCGCCGGTCGGGGCAGTCCGTCGGAGCCGAGCTCGGAGCCGCCGTAGCGGCCGTGGTCGGACTCGACGCGGCCGATGCCGGCCAGCAGGGTCCACGGGATCTGGCAGGAGGGGAGCGTGCGCGCGACCTCGGCCGCGGCGCTCTTGTAGGCGTGCAGCGCCGCGGACGGCACGTCGAAGCTGCCCTCGGAGCTGATCGCCCACAGGTCCCGGCCGTTGGCGCTCAGGCGTGACCTGGGGTCGCGCACGGAGCGGATGACCACGCGCTCCTCGACCTTCTGGACCAAGGTGACCTGGGCCGCGGCCTCCGGCAGCGCGTCGGCGGACGACTCGACCGCCCGGTCATCAGCGTCACCGGTGTCCGCGAG
>JBKJON010000375.1:0-2691 GCA_046595715.1 Marmoricola sp. | reverse complement strand
CGCTTGGACAGGGCGAGGAAGCCCAGGAGTCGGTGCACGGCGAGCGAGAGTGCGACGACGTCGTGGTTGCGCCGCATCTCGAAGCCTCCGAGGAGGCGCATGCTGAACTGCGCCGAGGCCATCGAACGCTCCCTCGTGTTCGGGTGATCGACTCAGTCGCTGTCGTCCCGGGCGCGGCAGCCGGCCTGTGACCACGGTAGTCGCTCGACGCGGTTCCCGCGCCGACGTCGCAGGCATTGTTTCGAACGGGGCGTCACCGCAGCGTCACTCACCCGGCACGGCCTGCCGGACGACGCCCCGGAGAAGCATGCTGTGACGCCTCCGCGACGGTGAACCGACGGCGGGGTGACGACCGATCCCTACCTTGACCGGCGGGAGGTGACGTCATGATCAGGCTCACGGCGGACGACGGCGACTCGGTCGACGGCTGGGACGACGAGGTCGACGGACAGATGTGGCGAGACGCGCTGCGTTCCACCTTGGCAGCGCCGTACGCCGACGCGAGCGAGGACGACCTGGACCGCGCACTGAATGGCGCCTTGTCGTCGATGAGCGCGGCCGAAGGCTTCAGCCTCGCGGGTGCCCTCAACAACATCGCCCGTTCGGCGGGGCAGGTCGCGAGCACTCCTGCGTTCGGACAGGTGGCCGGCACCGCACTGCCGATCGCCGGCACCGCCCTCGGGACCGCTCTCGGCGGACCGGTCGGGGCCGCGGTGGGCGGTCACGCCGCGACGATGGCTGCGGCCGCTCTGCGCCCCCGAACAGTCGGCGCCCCGGCACCCGCAGCACCCGCGGCACCCGCGGTGCCGGCGGCACCCGCGGCACACACGGTGTCGGCGGCACCCGCGGCACCGACGGTGTCGGCGTCGCGCTCCGGCGTGCCCGGCGCGGGATCGGCGGCGGCAACACAGGCGCTGGTGCTGGCACAGCAGCCTGAGCTGCTCCAGGGTCTGCTCGCGGCGTCGCTCGGGCAGTACGGGCAGCGTCAGGTCGCGGGCATACCGGTCGCGCGGATGCTCGGTCTTCTCAGCGAGCTCGCCAACCAGGCCGCCGCCGACGCAGACGAGTTGGCCTACCTCGCAGCAGATGACGGCGAGGACCTGCTCTCAGGTGACTCGGAGTCCAACGACGATCTCTACGCGCGCCTCGTGGGTGCCGAGAAGGCCCGACTGGACTCGCTCCTCGACGAGGGGCCGGAGCCGTGGTGACCGCCCGAGAGCTCGACCAGGTGACGGCCCTGCTGGAGCAGGTGCTGCCGGACCCCATGGGTTTCACCCAACGGCTGCTCGAACAGGCGGTGGAACGCTGGTCCCCAGAGGCCGCGCTCCTCATGCCGGACACCGGGCTCGGGCCGATCGTTCCGGGCGAGGTCGCTGTGGGAGAGGGAGAAGCGTTGGCATGCGGGCCGCTGGTGGCGGCAGCACTCGGCGCGTGCGCCTGCTACGGCCAGCTCGCCGACTGCCCTCGGTGCCTCGGTGACGGACTGCCCGGGTGGCAGATGCCCGACCGCGAGCTCTACGAGCTCTTCGTCGTTCCCGCCGCCACACGCATGCATGCAGACCCGACAGCCAGCGACCAACGAACCCGAGAAAGGACACACTCATGAGCGAGATGTGGGTGGACGACTACGAGACAGAGGACTATGACAGCGAGGACTACGACGGAGAGGACTACGACGGAGAGGATGTCCGCTCCGATCGACGAAAGCTGGAGCGACGCCGAGCAGCCATCCTGCGCGCGCAACGACGCCAGGTCCGCGAGGCGCGGGGACGGACAGGCGGCGCACCCGCCGGGCCCCGCAGCGCGACGGCGGCTGTGCGCACCCTGGACCTGGAGACCAAGGTGGACACCGACTCCTTGCGGCGAGCGATCGCTGACCAGAGCCGGCGGACCGAGCGGGCGTCATACGCCGCAGTGGCCAGCGTCGTCCTCGACCAGGCTATTGACTCGTTCGACCTCGCCCAGTCGCAACCCGACCACATCAGGGCGGTGCTGAGAGTGTTGCCGCTGATGATCCTGACCCCGCAGAAGCACGGCTCTGGCGCGGGGTCGCTGTTCCGCGACCCACGAGTGCTGGGTGCGGCCGGCGTCGGCGGAGTGGTGCTGTACGCCAAGGCCAAGGCAGCGTTCGATCGCGCGACCACCACGACCGGTGGCGGTGGCAGCGGCAGCGGCAGCAGCAGCGGCAGCGGTGGCGGCATCTGAGCTCACCGCTCGCCCGGAGAAGGTGTCACATGGACCCGGCGCTCAGGGAGTTGCTCGACCGTCGGGCGGGGGACGATGAGGAGGTCGAGGCAATCGTCAGGCTCCGGCGCCCCGACCTCGACATTCCGAACGTCCGCATGGTCGCGCGATTCGCGACGATCGCCACGTGCCGGATCCCGGCAGGAGCCGTGGCCGAGGTGCACGCGCACGATGACGTAGTGAGCCTGAAGGCGGCGAGACGGGTCAGTGCCGGGCACTCACCGCCCTCGCGGCCGACGCCCGCAGGTAGGCCCCTGGCGAGTGACGTGCGGAGGCCCGATGGACTCATCCCCACCGGCGCCGACGTCGTGATCGCGGCAGTCGACTTCGGTCTGGACGTCCAGGCAGCGACGTTCAGGTCCCCGGCGCGGGACGGCCCCCTCGGCGGTCGCACCCGGCTGCTGGGCCTGTGGGACCAACGCGACGCGGCACTCGGTCCGAGGCCGC
>JBKJON010000272.1:0-3142 GCA_046595715.1 Marmoricola sp. | reverse complement strand
CTCGAGCACCCAGAGGGTGTAGGCGTCGGCGGCCAGAGTCACCGTCAGCAGGCTGGCGGCCGAGAGCAGCCAGCCCAGCATGTGTTTCGGGTAGCGGGCGATGATCAGGGCTCCCATGAGGGCGCACCCGAGGCCTGCCAGCGGGGCCAGTGGCCACCCGTGGTCGGCCCACGTCGCCTGGCTCAGAAGCGGGCGGTGAGCGGCGGTGAAGAACGTGTCGAGGATGACGGCGAGGATCGTCAGCCCGAGCACTCCCCAAGCGAGCCGGGCGCGCACGTCATCCGACCCGATGAGGAATTGTGGCCGTCACCATGGTGCCTATCCGCGCCTGGGACGCGACCTCGACCTTGCCGCCGACCGCGTCAAGCCGGTCGCGCATGTTGGCAAGACCGGCTCCGGTCCCTAGCGCAGCATGCGCGCGGTCGAACCCAGTGCCGTCGTCGCTGACGGTGAGCTGCCATCCGTTCCGGTCCTCGGCCACCCGCACCGCCACCGTGCCTGCGCCGGAGTGCTTGGCGGCGTTCTGCACCGCCTCCATGCAACAGAAGTACAGCGCAGCCTCCACGGGTCCGGAGAGCCGCGGCACACCCCGGGTGTCCACGGTGATCGCGAGGGAGCTCCCCGCGACCGCGGCCCGCAGGGCCGCGCCGAGGCCCTCGTCGGCCAGCTGCCGGGGGTAGATCCCGCGGGAGAGGGTGGACAGCGTCTCGATCGCGACCCTCGCGGCCGCGGACTGCGCAAAGACCACGGCAGCGGCGCGATCCGGGGCGCGGTCCACGATGGTGTGCGCGAGGCTGAGGTTGACTGTCAGCGCCACGAGGTGTTGTTGGGCGCCGTCGTGGAGGTCGCGTTCCAGACGCCTCCGCTCGGCGTCCTGTGTCTCGATCAGCCGTTCCCGGGACGCCCGCAGCTCGCCGGAGCGGACCAGCAGCTCCGCGCGGCTGTCGTCGAGCTCGGCCCGGAGCGCGACCCACTGCAGCACTAGGCCGGCTTGGGCGGCCAGACCCGCGAACAGCCGCTCCTCGACCAGGGTGAGGGCCAGCCCGGGGCGCTCCTGCAACCGCAGTACTCCCAGTACCAGGCCGCTGTGCCGCACCGCCAGGGCGCGCACCCCGTCGCGGCTCTCGCCGATCTCCTGGTCCGTCAGGGACGGCGGCGTCCGGTCGGCCTCGACGTCAGTGGGCCAGGTGGCTGCCAGGGTCAGCTGGTCGGAGACGTTCAACCAGACCTGCGCCCACCGCGCCCCGGTTCCCTGGGTCAGCAGCATCGCCATCCGCTCGGGCAGCTCATCGGTCGCGACCGCGCTGGTCACCGCATCGGGAAAGGTCCGCAGCACGTCGTACGGCGTCGCAGCGACTCGCCCCCAACGGGCTGCGGCACGCTCGAGGCTGCGCTGCACGCGCGCGAAGGACAAGGCGACGACGGTGGTTGCGACCACCGACAAGGCCACGCTGGGGGAGTCGGTACGGCCAATCACGGCGCCCCCGCCGAGCACGACGACCACGTAGACCCAGACCACGAACCCCGCCAGGCCGAGCAGGACGAGCAGCCTGGCCCAGGCGCCGCGGTGCAGCCGGAGGAGCACCGCGCGCGAATTCATAGTCCAGTGTGCGCCTCGTCAGCACGCGCGGGGAGGAGGTCCACCCCACCCCGAGGGTGGGGCCAGCCGTAGCCGCCGACGCCGGCGGACACCTCAGCGGCTCGAGCCGTTCGCCTCAAGGTAGGCCAGCACCGCCATCACGCGCCGGCTTACCTCGTGCTCGTCGATGAGGCCCAGCTTCTGGAAGACCGAGCCGATGTGCTTCTCCACGGCTCGGTCACTGAGAAACAGCGTCTTGGCGATGGTCGCGTTGTTGCGGCCGGTGGCCATCACCTCGAGGACCGCACGCTCGCGTTCGGTCAGACCCAACATTGGCCCGTCGGAGCCGCGGCGCGCCAGCAGCGCCTCGACCACCAGCGGGTCCAGCACCGACCCACCGCGGGCAACCTCGTGCAGAGCGCGGGCCACCTCGTCGAGGTCGCCGACCCGCTCCTTGAGCAGGTAGCCGACCCCGGCTGCACCTTCGGCCAGCAATGTGAAGGCGTAGTCCTCCTCGACGTACTGAGACAAGACCACCACACCGATCTCAGGGTGTTCGGCGCGGATCCGCCGGGCCGCGACGATGCCCTCGTCAGTCAGGGTGGGCGGCATACGGATATCGGTGAGGACCACGTCCGGCAGGTGCTCGGCCACCGACCTCATCAGGGAGTCCAGATCGCCCGCGGTTTCGACCACTTCGATGCCCTCGCCCTCGGACAACAGCGCGGAGATTCCCTCCCGGGTGAGGTAGTTGTCGTCGGCGAGGACGACACGAAGCGACATGCCCTCGACTGTAGCGATTAGCCACCCCGCCGCGGTGGGGCCAGCACGCACAGATGGTGGGGTCCGGCGCCGCAGCCGTGCTGCCCACCCCCTCGTGATCAAGCCCGTCAGTTCGTAGCGTCAATCGGGAGCCACGGGGAATGCCCGACCGGGACGTCCAGACGATCACCATGAGGAGCCCGACATGTTGGTACAGCTAGCTGACTGGTGCTATCGACAGCGCCGCCTGGTCATCGTCTTGTGGATCGCTGCGCTTGCGGCCGGCTTCGCGCTCGCCAGCAGCTTCGGCGGAGAGACCCGGCAGGACTACCTGCAACCGGACTCCGAATCGCAGGCCGCCGCGGAGACATTGCAGGCCACGTTCCCCCAGCAGGCCGGCGACACGGTGCACGTCGTGCTCCACTCCGAAGGCGGCTTCGCCTCCGCCGCCGTCCGCGAGCGCGCGGCCGACGTCCTCACTCAGGTCGCTGCCGACCCCCACGTCACGGGCATCAACAGTCCCTTCAGCGGTGCCGGCGCCAGCCAGATCTCGCCCGATGGCACGACCGCCTACGCCGTCGTCTCTCTCGACCAGACTGTGGACCAGTACACCCCCGCCGGAGCCAAGGCGCTCATCGAGCCGGTCCTCGCCGCCAGCGACGACACCATGCGGGTCGAGGTCGGCGGCCCCGTCGCCGCGCTATCCCAGACAGCCCCGGCTGGTGGGGAAGGCATCGGCCTCATCGCCGCAGCCCTGATCCTGCTCTTCACCTTTGGCTCCGCCGTGGCGATGGGGCTTCC
>JBKJON010000072.1:0-2619 GCA_046595715.1 Marmoricola sp. | reverse complement strand
TGGAGGACTACGTCCGCCGACGCCACATCGAGGAGGGCTTCCAGTACGTCGGGACGCCGCACATCGCCAAGGAGGGGCTCTTCCACACCTCGGGCCACCTCCCGTACTACGGCGACGCAATGTTCCCGCCCCTGGACGTGGACGGCAACGACTACCGCCTCAAGGCGATGAACTGCCCGATGCACAACCTGATCTTCCGCTCGCGCGGCCGGTCCTACCGCGAGCTGCCCTTGCGGTACTTCGAGTTCGGGCACGTCTACCGCCACGAGAAGTCCGGTGTGGTCCACGGCCTGACCCGCGTGCGCGGCTTCGCCCAGGACGACTCGCACTCCTACGTGACCGCGGAACAGGCGCCCGAGGAGATCCGGCACCTGCTGGACTTCATCCTCAACCTGCTCCGCGACTTCGGACTGGACGACTTCTACCTCGAGCTCTCGACCCGGGACGCCTCCAAGGACAAGTTCATCGGTTCCGACGAGGACTGGGTCGTGGCCACCCAGGTGCTGGAGGACGTGGCTCTGGAGTCTGGCCTGGAACTGGTCCCGGACCCGGGCGGTGCGGCGTACTACGGGCCGAAGGTCTCCGTGCAGGCGCGCGACGCCATCGGCCGCACGTGGCAGATGTCGACGATCCAGTACGACTTCAACCAGCCCTCGCCCGAGCGCTTCAACCTCGAGTACGTCGCCGCCGACGGCACCCGGCAGCAGCCGGTGATGATCCACTCGGCCAAGTTCGGCTCGATCGAGCGGTTCATGGGCGTGCTCACCGAGCACTACGCCGGTGCCTTCCCGCCCTGGCTCGCGCCCGTGCAGGTGCAGGGGATCCCGATCGCCGAGCGGCACAACGCCTACCTCGGCGAGATCGCCGCGCAGATGCGCGCGCAGGGCATCCGCGTCGAGGTCGACGACTCCGATGACCGGATGCAGAAGAAGATCCGCAACGCGCAGCTGCAGAAGGTGCCGTTCATGGTGATCGCCGGTGACAACGACATCGAGGCCGGCGCGGTCAGCTTCCGCTACCGGGACGGTCGGCAGGACAACGGCGTGCCGATAGACGAGGCGATCGCACGGGTGGCCGAGGCGGTCTCCGCGCGGGTACAGGTGTGAGCGACAGCGGTCCCCTCGAGGCTCACCAGGACGGAGTGGGCGACCCCGACGCGCTCGACCGGCTCTGGACCCCGCACCGGATGGCCTACATCCGTGGGGAGAGCAAACCGGCCGACGGCACCGAGCGGGAGTGCCCCTTCTGCCGGATTCCCTCGCTGGAGGACGCCGAGGGCCTCGTGGTGAAACGGGGCGACCTGGCCTTCGTCGTACTCAACCTGTATCCCTACGCCCCAGGCCACCTGATGGTCTGCCCCTACCGTCACATCGCGGACTACACCGACACCACGGACCAGGAGGCTGCGGAGATCGCGGCCCTGACGAGGTCGGCGATGCAGACGCTGCGGCGGGTCTCCGGTGTGCAGGGCTTCAACATCGGGATGAACCAGGGTGCCGTGGCCGGTGCCGGCATCGCCGCGCACCTGCACCAGCACGTCGTGCCGCGGTGGCTGGGCGACCAGAACTTCATGCCGATCATCGGCCAGACCAAGACCCTTCCCGAGGTGCTCCAGGAGACCCGAGGCCTGCTGGCCGGATCGTGGGAGGTCCAGCTCAGCTGACCACGTGGGGGTGTTCGGCCGAGCGTGCCTGAAAGCTGAGGATGGCCGGGTTGACGACGTGCCCTTCGCGCACCTCGATGGCACGGCTGATCGTCTCGTCGGCGTCCCAGGCGTCGGGTCCGGCCATCACGATCGGCAGGAACGGCATCAGGGCCTCGCTGTTCTCCCACGTCGCCGAGTTCCAGAGGTACGACGGGCTGTGGTCCACCGCGTAGTAGTCCACCTTGTCCGCCACCGTGAACATCGGGTCGTCGAACGTGGTGGGCCTGGCCCACTCGAAACCCATCCCCTCGTCGCAGGAGACGTCGACGATCAGGCTGCCGACACGGAACTCCTCGAGGTCGGTGAGGGTGAGGAAGGTCAGCGGGGAGGAGGGGTCCTGGAGCGTGCAGTTCACGACGATGTCGTTCTCGGCCAGGTAGGTGGCCAACGGCACCCGGCCACGCTCGGTGATGACGTGGCTGAGGTGCGGCGCCTCCGGGTCGTGGTCGAACTGCCTGATCCGCACCGAGTGGATCGGTGACCCGACCGCTGCCACGCCGCGGTTCGTGAGCACCGCCACAGCGTGCACGCCGTGGGCGTTGAGTGCCGTGACGGCCCCACGCGCGGTGGCGCCGAACCCGATGACCGCGGCCTGGAGCCGGCGACCGTAGTCACCGGTGGTGCCGGTGAGCTCGAGCGCCTGCAGGACCGAGCAGTAGCCGGCGAGCTCGTTGTTCTTGTGGAAGACGTGCAGCCCCACCGCGCCGTCGACGGTCCAGTGGTTCATCGTCTCGAACGCGATCAGGGTCAGAGCGCGGTCGATGGCGATCTGGGTCAGGACCGGGTCCTGGACGCAGTGCGGCCAACCCCACAGCACCGCACCGGGACGCATGGACTCGACGTCGGCATGCTGCGGCTTGGGCAGCACCACGATGTCGGACTCGGCCAAGATCTGCTCGCGGCTCGCGAAGCCG
>JBKJON010000503.1:0-4467 GCA_046595715.1 Marmoricola sp. | reverse complement strand
CGCACCCACCAGGTGGCGTAGGTCGAGAACTTGTAGCCCTTGGTGTAGTCGAACTTCTCGACCGCCCGGATCAGGCCGGTGTTGCCCTCCTGGATCAGGTCGAGCATCGGCATCTGGCTACGGCCGTACTTGCGGGCGATCGAGACCACGAGACGGAGGTTGGCGTTGATGAAGCGCTGCATGGCACGCTCGCCCTCCTCGACCATCCAGCGAAGCTCGTCCTCGGTGGCGAACTTCGGCGCGCCACCCTTGCGGCGGCCGACCCGGCCTTCCTCGATGAGCTTGGCGGCGAAGAGGCCTGCCTCGATGGTCTTGGAGAGCTCGACCTCGGTCGCGGCGTCCAGCAGCGGTGTCCGCGCGATCTCGTCGAGGTAGAGACCGACGCTGTCGCGTCCTTCGATCTCGCGATCGTTGCGTGTGGTCGTGGTGGTGGTCATGGCGGCCTTCCCTTCCTACAGGTGGACCGATGTCGCTGGTCCTGCTTGACCCAACACTTCGCGAAGGTGCGGGATTCCCGCCTGCGCTCCGTGGGAGCCACGTCGTGGCCCCTCATTCCTTACGACGTGCCCGTACCCCGCGAAGTTGCCTCTTACGCGACTTCTCAGGCACTTCTCAGCGAGGTCGGCGTTCGGTGGACCGAACGGACCGGTCGATGCGATGGGACGACCAGTCGCCCAGGTCACTCCTCGGGTGGAGTGAACGGTCTCAGCTCCGGGTCGGTGGTCGAGAAGCTCAGCACGCGCCCCGGGCCGGTGTGGGCGGTCTCGAAACGCACCGTGACCACCCCGCGACCCGACCCCCAGACCCAGCCGTGGCCGTGGGTGTCGTGGACCACGTCCATCCCCGGGGCCCAGCCGCGATGGCGTGAGGCGGCCGCGATGGCCGCCTCGGTCGCCTCGTCGGCGACCACCTCCTCAGGCTCCTCGTCGTCGGCGAAGAGGTCCTCCTGGATCCAGTCGGCGAGGCCGGAGACACCCACGCCGAGCAGGCGTACTCCGCCCGAGACGTCGAGCTCGGCGAACAGGCGCCTGGCCACGCGGGCGATCTGCCGGACGTCGTCGGAAGGGGCGGACAGCGTGGCTGATCGGCTGACGGTGGAGAAGTCGTGCAGCCGGACCTTGATCGAGACCGTTCGGCCGGAGATCCGCGCCTTGCGGAGCCGCTCGGTCACCTTGGCCGCCTGGCGGTCGAGCAGGGCCTCGAGCAGCCTCCTGTCGACGTGGTCGGTCTCGTAGGTGTCCTCGACGCTGACCGACTTCGTCTCCCGCTCCGGTTCCACCGACCGGTCGTCCCGGGCCCGGGCGAGGGCGTACAGCCCCGAGCCGTGGGCCCTGCCGAGCAGTCGCACCAGCTCCTCCTCGGTGAGCTGTTCGAGCTCCTCCACGGTGTGGACGCCGACCCGGCGCAGGCGCTCGGCCGTGGCGGGCCCGACGCCCGGGATGACCGTCACCTGCATCGGCCGGAGCAGGTCCTGCTCCATGCCCGGTGCGACGACGACCAGTCCGTCGGGCTTGTCGAGGTCGCTCGCGATCTTCGCGATCAGCTTGGAGGTGCCGATGCCCACCGACCCGCTGACTCCACCGGTCACCTCGTGGACGCGATCCTTGAGCTCGCGGCCCAGGGCGCTGACCGAGGTGACGGAGAGGTCGGGGAGGTCGGCGGCCACGAGGTCGACGAACGCCTCGTCGAGCGACAACGGCTCGACCAGCGGGCTGATGGAGCGCAGGAGCTCCATCACCGCACGGCTCGCGTCGCGGTAGGCGTGGAAGCGACCCGAGAGGAACGCCGCGTTGGGACACCGCCGTCGGGCCTCGGCCGTCGTCATGGCCGAGTGCACGCCGAACGCACGCGCCTCGTAGGAGGCGGTGGCCACCACGCCGCGGCCACCGACGCCACCGACCACCACCGGCTTGCCCCGCAGGGAGGGTTTGTCGCGCTGCTCGACGGAGGCGAAGAAGGCATCGAGGTCGACGTGCAGGATCGTCGGCTCGGAACGCACGTCGTGATCGTGCCACGGCCCTGTGACGGTTGCGGCGGTCTGTCCCTGCTGAGGTCGGGCGGCCACCTCGCGTCCACAGCGACCCGGCCGAGGGCCGCTGTCCACAGGCTGGCGCTATCGGGGTGGTCGCGACGGGCCCGGGCTCCGAAGGTGAGCCGCATGACCACCACCGGCGCTCCCGACCCCTCCACCTTCCTGGCCCGCACGCCCACCGACCTCGTCGCCGTCGTGCCGGCGGTGCTGGGTTTCCACCCCCAGGACTCCGTCGTGCTGCTCACCTTCGGCCCGCCCGGCGGTGCCTTCCACGCCCGCGTCGACCTGCCGGTCGACGCCGCCGAGCAGGAGGCCGTGGCCGAGGTGCTCGTCGACGCCGTCCTCGCCAACCGCGTACGCCGGGCGGCGGTCCTGCTCTACACCGAGGACGTCGAGGTCGCACTGGCCCAAGGGGAGCTGCTGGTCGGTCGCCTGCTGGACCGGGACGTCGATGTCATCGAGATGCTCCGGGTCGACGACGGCCACTGGCACCCGGTGCCCGAGGACGGGTCACCCGGCACGGCGTACGAGCTCGAGACCCATCCGTTCACCGCCCAGCGCGTCTTCCAGGGACACGTGGTGCACCGCGACCGGGAGGAGCTGGCCGACACGCTCGTGGGGACCGACGAGGACGACGCCGTCGCGGTGGCGCTCGCCGCCACCCGGTTCGCCGATCTGGTGACCTCCTCCGGGGAGTCGGAGCAGTCGCCCCGCGGCTTCCTGCGGTCCGAGGCCTGCTGGTTGCGGCGTCTCCTGAGCCCGCACGAGCGCCGCGCTCCGCTGGGGGCCGCCGACGCCGGGCGGCTGCTCGTGCTGGCCTCGCTCCTACCGACCCGCAACGTTGCCTGGGCCGAGATCAACCGGGAGAACTCCTCGGTCCACGTCGACCTCTGGCGCGAGCTCGTGCGGCGCTCCCCGCGGGACCTCCTGCCGGGCGCCTCCTCGCTGCTGGCGTTCGCGGCCTGGCAGCACGGGGACGGGGCACTGGCCTGGTGTGCCATCGACCGGTGCCTCGAGGTCGACCCGGACTTCGCCATGGCGCACCGGGTGGCCGAGCTGCTCATGCGGGCCGTGCCGCCGAGCGCCTGGAAGCAGGTCAGCGAGGTCGAGCTGTCGGGCACCGCTGGCCCGGTTCCGCTGAGTGGCTGCGACGGTCAGGCCTCGTGACACCACCGTCGCCACCACTAGTCTGCCTCCATGGGAGAAGAAGTCGACCTGCAGGAGTTCAGCCGGGCTGACCGCACGCGTCACCGCGAGAAGGTGCGTCGCTGCCTTGACGTCTTCGCCCGGATGCTGCGCGAGTCGCGGTTCGACGTCGAGGACCCGATGACGGGCATGGAGATCGAGTTCAACCTCGTCGACGACGACGGTCGTCCCTCACTGAAGAGCGCGGAGGCGCTGGAGGCGATCGCCAACCCGAACTTCCAGACCGAGCTGGCGCAGTTCAACCTGGAGATCAACGTCGTGCCCCGCCAGCTCGGTTCGCGCGGTGTCACCGGGTTCGAGGAGGACCTGCGTTCGAGCCTCAACAGCGCGGAGAGCAAGTCCAACGAGGTCCACGCGCACATGGTGATGATCGGAATCCTCCCGACCATCGAGGACGGCCACCTGAGCCCGTCGAAGATCAGTCCCAACCCGCGTTACAAGCTGCTCAGCGACCAGATCCTCGCGGCCCGCGGCGAGGACCTCGTCATCGACATCCAAGGAGCCGAGCGGCTGCGCACCACCTCGGACTCGATCATGCCGGAGGCCGCCTGCACGAGCACCCAGCTGCACACCCAGGTGAGCCCGGAGAACTTCGCGGCCTACTGGAACGCCTCGCAGGCGATCGCCGGCATCCAGCTGGCCGTGGGCGCCAACTCGCCGTACCTGCTGGACAAGCAGCTGTGGCAGGAGACCCGCATCCCGCTGTTCGAGCAGGCCACCGACACGCGCAGCGAGGAGCTCAAGGAGCAGGGGGTTCGCCCGCGCGTGTGGTTCGGCGAGCGGTGGATCACCACGATCTTCGACCTGTTCGAGGAGAACGTGCGCTACTTCCCGGCGCTGCTCCCGATCACCGACGACGAGGACCCGCTGCAGGTGCTCGAGAGCGGTGGTACGCCGTCGTTGTCCGAGCTCAAGCTGCACAACGGCACCATCTACCGCTGGAACCGACCCGTGTACGACGTCAAGGACGGCGTCCCGCACCTGCGGGTGGAGAACCGGGTGCTGGCGGCCGGGCCCTCGGTGGTCGACACGATGGCAAACGCAGCCTTCTACTTCGGGGTGACCCGCGCGCTGGCCGAGGACGATCGGCCACTGTGGTCGCGGATGTCGTTCTCGGCGGCTGAGGAGAACTTCCACGTCGCGGCGCAGCACGGCATCGATGCCCGGGTGTACTGGCCCGGGGTCGGTGAGGTCAGCGCCACCGAGCTGGTGCTGCGTCGGCTGTTGCC
>JBKJON010000296.1:0-2576 GCA_046595715.1 Marmoricola sp. | reverse complement strand
CCAAGACCTTGCCCATGAACCACAGGAAGGGCCAGTAGTCCTCGTTGGCGCCGGGCCAGAAGCTGGCGATGCCGAACGGAGCGCGCCAGCCGCCGAGGAACAGCGTCGTCGCGAGCGCCGAGACGGTGGCCATGTTGATGTACTCGGCCAGGAAGAACAGCGCGAACTTGAGCGAGGAGTACTCCGTGTGGAAGCCGCCCACGAGCTCGCCCTCGCCCTCGGGAAGGTCGAACGGCGCCCGGTTGGTCTCCCCGATCATCGCGATCACGTAGATCACGAACGACGGGATCAGCGTGAACGCGAACCACACGTCCTTCTGGGACTCCACGATCTCCGAGGTGGACATCGAGCCGGCGTGCAGGAAGACCGCGACCAGCGCCAGACCCATCGCGACCTCGTAGGAGATCATCTGCGCGCTCGAGCGGAGCCCGCCCAGCAGGGAGTACGTCGAACCGGAGGACCAGCCACCGAGCACGATGCCGTAGATGCCGATCGAGGCGATGGCCATCACGAAGATGACCGCGACCGGCATGTCGGTGAGCTGCAGCGGCGTCTTGAGGTCGCTGAACGGGACGTCGACCACAGGACCGAACGGGATGACGGCGAACGTGACGAACGCCGGGATCACCGCGATGACCGGGGCTGCGACGAACAGGACCTTGTCGGCCGCCTTCGGGATGATGTCTTCCTTCAGCGCGAGCTTCACGCCGTCGGCCAGGCTCTGCAGCAGACCGAACGGACCGTTGCGGTTGGGACCGATGCGGTGCTGCATGCGAGCGACCACCCGGCGCTCCCACCAGATGTTGAACAGGGTCAGCAGCACCAGGATCACGAAGATCAGCACGGCCTTGATGATCACCAGCCAGACCGGGTCCTGCCCGAAGGCGCCCAGTCCCGGTTCGGTGTAGAGGGGGATCATCGGGCGCCTCCGGTGATGGTGACCGCGGAGCCGGCCGGTCCGACGAGATGGCGGACCGACGAGCCGGGCGAGCTGGCGGGTGCCCACACTGTCCCGGCAGCGAGGTCGGCGACCCCGATCGGGAGCTCGAGCGAGCCGAGCGGTCCGGTCAGGACGACCAGGTCTCCGACGGTGGCCCCGAGCTCGGTCAGCGTGGCCGCGGCCACCAGGACGACCGGCTTGCGGGCGGTGCGGAGCATGTCGCCCGAGCCGTCCTGCATCCGGCCGTCGTCGATGAGCTGCTTCCAGGACGCGAGGACGAGCGTGCCGTCGGGTTCACCAGTGGTTGAGGGGGGAGCGTCGGCGACCGTGTCGAGGGCACCCGACATGGAGACCCGCGGCCCGTCCCAAGGGCCGACCTGGGTCATCTCGGCCCAGACGTGCTCGGAGGTCCGGAAGCCGAGCCCATGAGGCAGTGCCGTGTCGAGCTCCTCGGCGATCCCGGCCAGGACCCGTAGGTCGGGCAGCGAGCTGGGGTTGTGCAGGACCTTGCCGAACGGGCGGACCCTGCCCTCCCAGTTGACGAAGGTGCCGCTGCGGTCGGTCACCGGAGCCACCGGGAAGACGACGTCGGCCGCCCGGGTGACCGCGGAGGCGCGCACCTCCAGCGAGACCACGAAGCCGGCCGACTCGATGGCCTGACGCGCCAGGACAGGGTCGGTGAGGTCGGCCGGGTCGACGCCGGCCACGACGAGACCACCGAGCTCTCCGGCTGCCGCGGCGGCCACGATGGCGTCACCGTCACGGCCGGGGGTCTCGGGCAGGTGGTCGACGCCCCAGGCGGTGGCCAGGTCGACTCGCGCGGAGGCGTCGGCGACCGGGCGTCCGCCGGGAAGCAGGTTGGGCAGCGCGCCGGACTCGACGGCGCCCCGGTCGCCCGCACGCCTGGGGATCCAGGCCACGCGAGCACCGGTGGTGGCGGCGAGGCGGGAGACCGCTGCGAGAGCACCCGGTGACGAGGCCGTGCGCTCGCCGACGAGCAGCAGGCCGCCGCTGTCCAGCGCGACGGTGCCGTCGTGGGCCAAGGCGTCCAGCGCTGCGGCCTCGTCACCAGGACGGGTCGGGATCAGCGTGCCGGACATCTTGTGCAGGCCGCGCGAGGTGAAGGGGGCGATCGAGTAGATCGGGAGCAGGCGGCCGCGAGCGGTCTTGCGCAGGCGCAGGAAGATCGTGCCGGCCTCGTCCTCGGGCTCGAGACCGACCATCACGATCGAGCGGGCGCTCTCGAGGTCGGCGTAGGTCACCGGGTGGGAGCCGGGACCACCGAGCACCACGTCGGAGGCCAGGAAGTCGGCCTCCTCGGCGGAGTGCGGGCGGGCCCGGAAGTCGATGTCGTTGGTGCCGAGCGCGACGCGGGCGAACTTCGAGTAGGCGTAGGAGTCCTCGGCGGTGAGCCGTCCACCGGTGAGTACACCGACCCCGCCGGCCGCTCGCGCAGCGGCGAGGCCGCGGGCGGCCACGAGGAACGCCTCGGGCCAGCTGGCAGCGCGGAGCTCGCCGCGAGCACCGTCAGGGCCATGCTCGTCGCGGACCATCGGGTAGGTGAGCCGGTCCTCCAGCGTGGCGTAGCTGAACGCGAAGCGGTCCTTGTGGGTGATCCACTCCTCGTTGACCTCGG
>JBKJON010000288.1:0-2511 GCA_046595715.1 Marmoricola sp. | reverse complement strand
CCGATGACGTCGGCGAAGGACTCGGGCCGGTAGCGGCGGTACAGGGCGGTGCTCACGGTCGGAACCCTAGTCGGCCCACCTGACACGGCACAGCGGCCGCCGGGCCCGCTGTCAGCTCCGCGAGACCGCGCTGCGGGGCCGCCGACCGGCCCTCCACGACTCCCCCAGATGCCGGTGCCAGACTGTCGGCGACGACAGGAGCTCCATGGCCGCGCGACGCAAGCAGGGCAGCACCACCGAGACGACCAACGGGAAGGCCAAGGCGAGTCCCTTCGTCCTCGAGGTCAAGGGTGCCGGCAAGGACATCGAGGGCTCGGTGCTGCTGGCGCCGATCGACCTCAAGGCCAAGGCCGGCCAGTGCATCGTGCTGCGCGGGGCGAACGGCAGTGGCAAGACCACCCTGCTGCGCATCCTCGCCGGTGCCCTCGAGCCCTCGGTCGGGACCGCGGCCTTCAACGGCCAGCCCCTGGACGAGCGAGACCCGGCCACCCGCGCCGGGGTCGCGTCCCTCGTCGGTGCGCCGACGGCATACCGCGACCTCACCGTCATCGACCACCTCGTCCTCATCGACTCGACCTGGGGCGGGCAGATCTCGACCGCCGACGAGCGCGCCGACGACCTCCTGGTGACCCTGGAGATCGACCACCTGTCCGAGAGGTTCCCGCACGAGCTGTCGTCCGGGCAGCAGCAGCTGTTCCACCTCGCGATGGTGCTGTTCCGGCCTTCGTCCGTCCTGCTGCTCGACGAACCGGAGCAGCGCCTCGACACGCACAAGCGTGAGCTGTTGACGCGGCTGCTGGTCGAGCGCAAGACCGCGGGGACCACCCTGGTCATCGCCTGCCACGACCCGGCCATGACCGAGGCCATCGCCGACCGCGTGGTCGACGTCGCGGGCGCATGAGCGAGCGCCCCGGCACAGGCACGGATCCGGCCACCGACCCGGCCACCGACGCGGCACCCGACGCGGCACCCGGACCGGCGACCGACCGCGACCGCCTGGCCCAGGCCCGCAAGGTCATCCGCGGCGGACTGCCCGAGCAGGGCAACGGCAACGCCATCTATGCCGCCTACGTCGCCGTCATCGCCTCGCTCGTCTACGGCGTCCCGGCCTCGCGGGCCTTCTTCAAGTTCGTCGACCCGGACTGGATCTCGCGGCACCTCACTGGCGTCCAGGGCGTCCTCGTCGTGGGTGCGTTCGTCGCCGGGGTGCTCCTGCTCGGCCATCGCCTCGGCTCGGTGCGCGGCCCGGTGGTCCCTGATCTGCCGTACCTCGACCACGTCGCGTCCAGCGCCATCGACCGCGCCGTCGTGCTGCGTCGGTTCTGGCGGATCAGCCTGATCGGCTGCCTCGTCGCGGGACTGCTGACCGGTGCAGTGGTCGGGACCGGCATGGTTGCTGCGGGTGTCGCCCCGCTGATCGTCCTCCTGCCGACCACCCTCGGCGGCCTCCTCGTCGGGCTGGCCCTCGGCGGCTCCTGGCTGTGGGGGCAGGTGCGATCGTGGCCCACCGGCGACCGCGGCGCCGGGACGCTGCTGCGCGGCCGGCGTTCGCTGCGTGCGCTGCACCACGTCGGGCTGCGTACCCAGTCGGCTCGAGCCGTGACCATGGGGGGAGCCGTCCTCGCCGGGGACCTGCGGGCCGCCCGCCTCGACGTGGCCGCACCGGGCACCCGCCTGCGACGGACCCGGTTGCGCGCCCGCGGTCGGATCGTCGTCGTCGCCGAGCGAGACCTGCTCGGCCTGCGCCGCACCCCCGGGTCGTTCGCCGTGGGCCTGGTGCTCTCGGCTGCCGGCTGCTGGGCGCTGGCCCACTCCACGACCCCTGGTGTCCCCAACATCGTCGCCTTCGCGGGCGTCATCCTCGCCTACCTCGGGTATGGCGCGTGGTCCGAGGGCCTTCGCCTGCAAGGGGACAACGCCGGGACGCCTGCGCTCATCGGCCTGCCGTTCGCCGAGGAGTCGCTGGCCCACCTCATCACCCCCTCGGCCTTGTTCGCCGTCGTCGCCGTGATCTCTGGTGCTGTCGTCGCGGCCACGTCCGGGGCTGGGGTGGCCGCCTTCTTCTGGCCGGTCGCGATGACGGCCCTGGTCGCCGGCACCCACCTGATGGCGGCGTTCCGCGGACTGCCGCCGGTGTCGTTGTTCTCCCCCGGCTCCGCCGTGATCTCTGTCGGGTTCTGGTACGTCCGCCCCCTGCTCCTCGCCCTGATCGGCGGGGTCGCCGCGACCGCTCTGCTCACCCGGTCGGGCACCAGCAACGCCCTGCTGGTCCTGGCCCTCGCGTCATACGCAGCAGTCATGTTCGGCCGTCGCCGCGTCCGCCTCCTCGACGAGGCCCACCGCGCCTGACGCGCACCGCACCTGACCCGCACCGCACCTGACCCGCGCTCTCACCTCAAGCGGGGATTGCTCCGAGAAGCGGGACCTGTCGGTCCCGGTCTTGCCCAACACCCCCCCTCCGTCGTGTCGTCGGAGCGGGTTCCGAGCGGGTGGGGAGGGCCTCCGGACATC
>JBKJON010000350.1:0-3030 GCA_046595715.1 Marmoricola sp. | reverse complement strand
CCACCAGGAAGTGCGTCCGGCCCTCGACGACCCGTCGGACCGCGTCGGGGTCGGCGAACGGGTCGTAGTAGTCCATCACCCGGGTCAGGTAGAGATAGCTCATCGCGTCGAACCGGTCGAGGAAGCTGCGACCCTGGTAGGCGAGGTAGCTCTCGACCTGGAAGTCCACGCCGAACCGGAAGGCGGGCTCCTCCCCCTGCTGGAGCCGGCGGCCGAACTTCTCGGTCATCGCCTCGTCGGAGAGATAGGTGATGTGGGCCATCATCCGCGCGATGGCGAGGCCGATCTCCGGCTTCTTGTCAGACTCAAAATAATGTCCGTCCTGGAAGTCGGGGTCGCGCATGATCGCCTCACGGGCCACCGCTGAGAAGGCGATGTTCTGTGCCGAGAGCCGGGCCGACGCTGCGACGACGACCGCGTGCTCGATCTGCTCGGGGTGCTCGACCGCCCACTGGAGCACCTGCATGCCGCCGAGCGAGCCACCGACGGCTGCCATCACCCGCTCGATGCCGAGGTGGTCGAGCAGCGCGCGATGGACCGCCACGAAGTCGGTCATCTGGAGGATCGGGAAGTCGCGGCCGTAGGACAGCCCGGTCTCGGGGTTGGTCGACGACGGACCGGTCGTGCCCTGGCACCCCCCGAGCAGGTTGGGGCAGACGACGAAGAAGCGGTCGGTGTCCAATGGCCTGCCCGGGCCGATCAGGTTGTCCCACCACCCGCGACGCCCGTCGTCGGGGTGCTCCCCCGCTGCATGGGCGTCGCCGGTCAGCGCGTGGCAGACGAACACGACGTTGTCTCGCTGGGGCGACAGCTCGCCGTAGGTCTCGAAGGCGACCTCGACCGGCCCGAGCGTCCGCCCACCGGCAAGCGGCAGTGGGTCGTCCTCGGTGAAGAGGACGACCCGCTGCAGCTTGGTGACTCCGAGGGCGGCCATCGAAGAAAAGGCTACCGACCCGGGGGCCAGGTCCATCGGACCGTCCGCGGACGGCCCGATGTGGGTCTCGCCGAGCGTCTCGTCCCTCGACGTCCGGCGGACCCTCAGGACCCTCAGGACCGGGCAGAGGCCGACCGGAGCCCGGTGACCACGGCCGCGAACACGGCCGTGGCGAAGACGGCATGGAGGGCGGTGTTCCAGCTGGTCGGGGAGAAGTCGGCCACGAGCGCCAGGATGCCGGCCACGATGACCCACCAGTGGGTCCACCCCGCGCGAGTGGCGGCGACGGCCAGGCAGATGATCGCCAGGTTGGCGCCGATGATCAGCGGCAACAGGGTGGCGACTGCGCCGGTGCCGTCCTCCATCGCACCGACCGTCGAGGCCGCCGCACCGTGCTGCGCCACGTCCAGGGAGGCCAACGAGATCGCGTAGTGACCCGCGAGCCCCACCGCTCCGGAGACACCGAGGACGCCCGCGACCCGGCCGACCACCGCACCACGCCCGCGGATCCGACTGACCACCAGCACGTAGGCGGTCGCCAGCAGACCCGCGACCACGAGACCGAGCAGCCAGCTCGCGGTCAGCCTCGCGTCGTTGTCGAGGAGGAAGGCGAGGTCCTGGGCCTCGCTCAGGTCGGGCGTCTCGCGGGGCGCCACGACCTCGGAGATCAGCAGTCCCACCGGCGCGGTGAGCACGAGGACGGCAGCGGCGCGACCCAGGCCTGAGCCGGGCGCGGTCACCGCGACCGGGGTGGGGGTCGAGGTCGAGGTTGTGCTGGACATGAGAGGTCCTTCCGTCGGCGAGCCCTGCGGCCCGGTGAGCCGGCGGTCGTCGCCGGCAGGTCGACGCTAGGGATCGGTCCCCCTCTGGCGACACGTGCTGCAGACCTGACCTGCACCCTCCGCCAGGAGGTGGGAGGACCCGACTCCAGGAGGGGGTGCCACCGGGCAGCGAGGCCCTACCGTGAGCGACATGCCTTCCCCGCGAGCCCTCGTCGCCCGTCTCACGACACGGGCCGACCTCATGCTCGCCGCCGTGCTCGTCGTCCTCGCTGCCGTCGAGACCGTCACGACAGGGGGCGCCCAGGCGCCCCTCCGCGCGGCTCTCGCGGTCGCCACCGTCGCGGGCCTCGCCCTACGTCGTCGCGCTCCGGCGGTGTCCGCCCTCGCGGTGGCCACCGGCCTCGCCGTCGAGTCGCTCGCCACCGAGTCGCCGGACGAGACGTCGGTCCTCCTGGCCGTCCTCGTGTCCGCCTTCTCCGTCGCGGCCTACGCCCAGACGAGGGAGGCGCTGACCGGGCTCGCCCTGCTCGGCATGTCCATCGCCGTGTCGATCGCGGTGGACCCGTCGGACTCGGTCTCCAACATCCTCCCGACGCTGCTGATCTTCATCGGGCTGCCCGCGGGACTCGGGTTCGCGTTCCGTCGCCGCGGACGCGCCCCCGCAGCTCTCGAGCTCCGCCCCGCGGCCGCCGAGGAGGAGGCCGCCGCTGCCGTGGAGGGTGAGCGCCGCCGCATCGCCCGCGAGCTGCACGACGTCGTCTCCCACGCCGTCACGCTCATCGCGGTCCAGGCCGAGGCGGGCCAGGCGCTGCTGGACCACGATCCCGAGGGCGCCCGCCGCTCGTTGGGTTCGATCGGCAACGCGAGCCGCGACGCGTTGGCCGAGCTGCACGCCCTGCTCGAGCTGCTGCAGGACCCTTCCGGGTCGGACTCCGTCCGAGAGGACAGCGGACTCGCCGACCTTCCGACGTTGGTCGCGGGTGCGCGCGAGGCAGGTGTCCGGATCGAGATCACCTCGAGCGGTGATCCGAGGTCACTCTCGTCCGAGGCCGACCACTGTGCCTACCGCGTGGTCCAGGAGGGCCTCACCAACGCCCTGCGGCACACCCGCTCGCCGCGCGTCCTGGTCGCGGTCGACCACCTCCCGTCAGCGGTCCGGGTGAGCGTGCACAGTCGCGGGCGCCCGCACCAGTCGGCCTACGGCGGGAGCGGCCGTGGGCTGGCCGGCCTGCAGGAGCGCGTGGTCCGGCTGGGCGGCACGTGGGAGACAGCCCCGGAGGCCGACGCGTTCACCGTGTGCGCCACGCTGCCGAC
>JBKJON010000116.1:0-7381 GCA_046595715.1 Marmoricola sp. | reverse complement strand
AATCGCTTTCGGATTCCGCTCACCCGAAGCCCTCATCGCCCTGGCCATGCTCAGCCTCGGCGGCCACCGACCCGCCCTACCAGGCCGGAAATGACCCACGGAAGAGTCAGAAGAGCCCGATTTCCGGGCTCCTGACTCCCCGGTGGTGGGCTCGGAGCTGGTGTGCTCCTCGATCACCTCCGGCGGCGACGGGTACGACGAGCCGACCGGCCAGCACCCGTGGGCGGCGTACAACCCCAACCTGAAGTTCTGGACCAACCTCCGCGGCTTCGTGAACACCAGGATCACCAAGGACGCCTTCACCGCCGACTACCGCTGCGTCCCCCGCGTCAGTGTCCCGGGAGAACCCGCCTTCACCCGCGCCACCTTCCAGGTCGAGGACCGGGTGCGTGGCCTGCGACAGACCTACGACCACCCGCTGCCCTCGAACCTGCGCACCGCCACCGCGCCACGCAGCGACGCCGAGAAGATCCGGGACACCCTCGAGGCGGAGTCGCACTGACGCCGCCGGAGGGAGGCGCCAATGCCGTTGTCGGGGCCCGGGGCAGCTCAGTCCGAGAGGTCGACGCCCCGAACGATGTCGGCCTCGATCGAGTCCCGGATGTCCTCGAGCACGTCCACGGGCACGGCAGAGTCCACGGACAGCGCCACGAGCGCCTGTCCCCCCTTGCGGTCCCGCGAGACCTGCATCCCGGCGATGTTCACCCCGGCGTCACCGAGGATCCGACCGACGGTGCCGACCATGCCGGGGCGGTCCTCGTAGGTGATGAACGCCAGGTGCTCGGTGGGCTCGAGGTCGACCACGAAGTCGTTGACCTCGACGAGCCGCTCCCTCTGGTTGATGCCGATCAGGGTGCCCGACACCGAGACCTGCGACCCGTCGGCCAGGGTGCCTCGGATGGTGATCAGGTTGCGGTGGTCCGGGCTCTCGGACTCGATGACCAGGCGCACGGCGGTGCCCCGTTCGGCGGCCAGCAGGGGCGCGTTGACGTAGGAGACCTGGTCCTCGACCACGTCGGCGAAGACCCCCTTGAGCGCGGCGAGCTCGAAGACCTTGACGTCGTACTCCGTGATCTCGCCGCGGACCTCGACGTCGATCTGTTGAGCGACCTCGCCGGCGAGAGCCGTGAAGATCCGGCCCAGCTTCTCCACGAGCGGGATCCCGGGACGGACGCTCTCGGCGATCACCCCACCCTGCACGTTGACTGCGTCGGGCACGAGCTCGCCCGACAGCGCGAGGCGTACCGAGCGGGCGACGGCGACACCGGCCTTCTCCTGGGCCTCGGCGGTCGAGGCGCCGAGGTGCGGGGTGGCGACCACGTTCTCGAGCTCGAAGAGCGGCGAGTCGGTGCAGGGTTCGTGGGTGAAGACGTCGAGACCGGCGGCGGCGATGCGGCCGGTCTTCAGGGCGTCGTACAACGACTTCTCCTCCACGATGCCGCCACGGGCGGCGTTGACGAGGACGAGCCCGGGACGCGCCAGCGCGAACTGGTCGGTGCCGATGAGCCCGATCGTCTCGGGGGTCCTGGGGAGATGCACGCTGATGAAGTCCGACTCGGTCATCAGCTCGTCGAGGCTGACCATCCGCACGCCCATCTGCGCGGCCCGACCGGCCTGGACGTAGGGGTCGTAGGCGATGACCTCCATGCCGAAGGCGGTGAGCCGGTTGGCGACCAGCACGCCGATACGACCCAGCCCGACGATGCCGAGCGTCTTCTCGAACAGCTCGGTCCCGGAGTACTTGCTGCGCTTCCAGTCCCCACGAGTGAGGGCGGCGTGGGCCGGGCTGATGTGCCGGGCGGCGGCCAGCATCAAGGCCACGGCGAGCTCGGCGGCACTGGTGATGTTGGAGGTCGGCGCGTTCACGACCATCACGCCGTTCTGGGTGGCGGCCCTCACGTCGACGTTGTCGAGGCCGACCCCGGCGCGCGCGATGACCTTGAGCCTCTTCGCGGCGAGCAGCGCCTCCTCGTCGACCGAGGTGGCGGAGCGGATCAGGATCGCGTCGACGTCGACGATGGCCGCAAGCAGCTCGGACCGGTCCGCCCCGTTGCACCGGCGGATCTCGAAGTCCGGCCCCAGAGCCTCCACAGTCGCAGGGCTGAGCTCTTCGGCGATGAGGACGACTGGCCGCGCTGCTGTCTCGGAGGGGGTGAGCGTCACAACGGTCCTGACGTGAGTAAGGGCGATGGTCCGCACGACGCTGTGCGCTGGCCAGCGTAACCGACCCCACGCTCGCGATGCCGCTCCTCGCACCCGCCGAGGGGCCGTCGTGCGCCCGTCCGGACGAGCCGGACATAGGCGAAGGGCCCAGCAAGTATGAGTTGCTGGGCCCTTCTGGTTGACCGGAAACGGTGACCTTCCGACCTACCGCCGATCTGATCCGGTCCCGGTCGGCAGTCACCTGCCAGCCGCAACGGGTCTCCCCGCCGTGTGGACCTTCTCTCCTGGCGATCCCGCTCTCCCCGAAGGGAGGGCGTTGAGAGATGTCTACGCCCGCCCGATCCCTCGCGCAAGGATGTTCATCCACTGTTTCGGGGAATTCTCCGCGCTCGGCGTGTCCTCCACAGAACACCGGCCACCGTCCACAGAAGCGGCGCTGTTTCCACAGATGGTTGACGGTTCCTGTGGATTGCGGCGGCCCGGATCGGTGCACGGTCACGGGTCAGACGGGACAGCCGTCGGGTCCGCAGATCTCGCCGTCCTGCTGCCCGTCCTGCTGCCCGTCCTCCTGCCTGTGCTCCTGCCCGCCTCGCTGCTGGCCGACGTGCTCGAGCTGCGGGTGTGACTCGGACCAGGCTCGCTCGATGACCTGGACGAAGGTGTCGGCCGGCTGGGCGCCGGAGACGGCGTACTTGCGGTCGATGACGAAGAACGGCACCCCGTTGGCGCCCAGGGCGGCGGCCTCGCGGATGTCGGTCTCGACGGCGTCGGAGTACTCCTCGCTGCCGAGCACCTGGTCGACACGAACCGGGTCCAGGCCGACCTTCTCCGCCGTACGACGCAGCAGGTCGTGGTCGGCGACGTTCTCCGCACGCAGGAAGTAGGCCGCGAGCAGCTCCTCGCTCAAGATGTACTGCAGCGCCGGCCCGCCCTGCGCGAGAGCGAGGTGGAGCACCCGGTGCGCGTCGACGGTGCTGACCCGCTGGGCCTCACCGAGGCGGAAGAGCAACCCCTCCTCCGCCGCGACCGCCTCGACCCGCTCGACCATCTGCTGGCCGGCCTCGGGGCCGCCGCCGTACTTCTGCCCGAGGGACTCCGCGACTGTCTGCTCGGGGACCGGCGGAGCGGCCGGGTCGAGCTGGAAGGAGCGGTGGACGACCTCGATGTCGCCACGGTGACCGGTGCGGTCGAGGGCGGTCTCGAGGCGGCGCTTGCCGATGTAGCACCAGGGGCAGACGACGTCGGACCAGATCTCGATTCTCATACACCCGTCAACCATCTCGTGCGGTCACGTGTTCCCGGCATCACGCCGCCGTGGCTGCGAGGCTGGGGCCATGACTCTCCCCCACGCGACCATTGCCGAGACGGGACGTCTGGTGATCCGACCGTGGCGTGTCGAGGAGGCTCCCCGGCTGCTCGACATCCTCAGCCGGGTCGAGGTGGTGCGGTGGCTCTCGGACGGTGAGCCAGTGCTGATGAAGGACCTCGGCGAGGCCGAGCAGCGCATCGCCGGCTACACCGCGCTGGCCGAGCCCCCACGCGGCTTCTGGGCCATCGAGGTGCGCGCGACGGGCGTTGTGGTCGGCTCGGTGCTGCTCCTGGCCGTGCCGAACGCGGAGAACGACGAGGTCCAGATCGGGTGGCACCTCCACCCGGACTCGTGGGGCCACGGCTACGCCACGGAGGCGGCGGCCGCCGTGCTCGAGTACGGCCTCGCGCAGGGTCTTCCCCAAGTCCTCGCGCTGACGCACCTCGACAACCACCCCTCGCAGGACCTGGCGCGCCGGCTCGGCATGGAGGAGCTCGGCGAGACCGACCAGTGGTACGACGAACCGTCGATGCTCTTCAGGGTGCGCCGGTCCGTGGACCGAGGTGGACCCCGAGACACCTAGGGGGTCAGTCAGGGGTGGGTCCAGCAACCTCCCTGATGTGCCCGACCCCTGGGCACGGCGAGGCTCTGGGCCATGATCACGATCGATTCCCTCACGAAGAGGTACGGCCAGTTCATCGCCGTTGACGACGTCACCTTCACCGCCGGCCCCGGACGGGTGACCGGCTTCCTCGGCCCCAACGGTGCCGGCAAGTCCACGACCATGCGGGTGATGGTGGGGCTCACCCCCGCCACCTCCGGCGGGGTCACCATCAACGGCAGGCAATTCGCCGACCTGCCCAACCCCGGTCTCGAGGTCGGCGTGCTCCTCGACGCGTCGGCCCAGCACGCCGGCCGCACCGGCCGCGAGATCCTCACCATCGCCCAGCGCACGATGGGGTTGCCCAAGCGGCGCGTCGAGGAGATGCTCGACCGGGTCAGCCTGACTGCGAACGAGGCCGACCGCCGGGTGCGGAACTACTCGCTCGGCATGCGGCAGCGGCTCGGCATCGCCACCGCGCTGATCGGCGAGCCCGAGGTGCTGATCCTCGACGAGCCCGCCAACGGTCTCGACCCGGCCGGCATCCGCTGGATGCGCGACCTGTTGAGGTCCTACGCCGACCAGGGCGGCACCGTGCTGCTCTCCTCGCACCTGCTCCATGAGATCGAGGTCATCGCCGACGACCTCGTCCTCATCGGCAACGGCCGCATCGTCGCGCAGGGTACGAAGGCCGAGCTCCTCCACGCCGCCGGGACCGTCGTACGCAGTGCGTCGGCGAAGCTGCTCGCGCAGGTCCTCGAGGCCGGTGGCCTCACCGTCACCCTGGCCCCCGACGGGTCGGTGCACACCGCCGCCGACCCGGCGCGGGTGGGCCAGATCGCCCTAGGGGCGGGGATCGCCCTGACCGAGCTCAAGTCCGCCGACGGAGCCGGGCTCGAGGAGATGTTCCTCGAGCTCACAGCAGAGTCACAACGAGAAGGAGCAGCAGCATGAGCACCATCACCGCTGAGCGCGAGGCCGGCCGCAGCGTCGCGACCAGCGCCCCGCCGAGCTCGATCCCACTCACGCGGGTCGTCGGCGTGGAGTTCCGCAAGATGTTCGACACCAGGTCCGGCTTCTGGCTGATGACCAGCATCGGCATCGCCTCGCTGCTGGCCACGACGGCGGTCATCCTGTTCGCCCCCGACGACGAGCTCACCTTCGACACGTTCGCGACGGCGATCGGCTTCCCGATGGCCGTCATCCTGCCCATGATCGCGATCCTGTCGGTCACCAGCGAGTGGAGCCAGCGCAGCGGCCTCACCACCTTCACCCTGGTCCCCCACCGAGGCCTGGTCATCTGGGCCAAGGCGATCTGCGCGGTGGTGATCGGGGTGGCCTCGATGGGGATCGCGCTCGTCGTCGGTGCCCTCGGGAACGTCATCGGGACGGCCATCACCGGGACCGAGACCATCTGGAACGTCTCGATCGGTAACTTCTCGCTGATCATCCTGGCCAACGTCCTGGGGCTCCTGATCGGCTTCATGCTCGGCGTACTCCTCCGGAACTCGGCGGGTGCGATCGTGGCCTACTTCATCTACTCGCTGCTGCTGCCGACCGTCTTCGGGATGCTCGCCGCCTTCCAGGGCTGGTTCGCCGACCTGCAGGGCTGGGTCGACTTCAACTACGCCCAGTCGGCGCTGTTCAACGGTGCGCTCGACAGCACCCAGTGGCAGCACCTCGCGGTCTCTGGCCTGATCTGGCTGGTCGCCCCGCTGAGCGTCGGGGTGTGGCTGGTGCTGCGGTCGGAGGTCAAGTAGGGCGCAGTTTTTCTGGTTAACCAGAAAATCAGCCACTCCCCCACGAAACTTCGTGGGGGAAGTGGCAGTTTCACTGGTTAACCAGAAAAACCGTCACGGCTGCTCGCGGGTCAGGTGCATCAGCCAGTCCCGGCCGGTGTCGATCAGCGCGTAGCGGCGTGCCCGCTGCTGGCCGTGGAGCACGAAGATGAACCGACGCTCGTTGCGGTCCTCCAGCTCCCACCAGCCATCGTCCGCGATCCGCTTGTTCTCGTCGACGTAAGACGCGTGGTCCAGGTCGTGGTCCGGCACGGCGACGGCGAGCCGGTCGTGACCGGTGTCGTCCGGCATTCCCTTGGGAACCGCCCAGGAGCGGAGTACGCCTCCCTCCTCGAGCCGGAGGTCGAAGTGGTGGCGAGGCACATCGTGCTCGTGCAGCACGAACACCGGCTGGTCAGTCACGAGGACAAGTCTGACTCACCACGCAGAACAGCCACTTCCCTCGCGTCGCAACGCAGGGGACGTGGCTGTCTCACTGGGTCCCCAGTGAAGCGTCACCGGGAAACCGTCAGCGGCCTCAGCGGGCCGAGGAGCCCTCGACGTAGTCCGAGTCGTGGCTCTTGACCCACGCCATCAGCTTGCGCAGCTCGCGGCCGGTGGACTCGATCGGGTGAGCCTCACCCAACTTGCGGAACTCGGTGAACTCCGGGGAGCCGTTGTCCATGTCGGTGATGAACCGCTCAGCGAACTTGCCGTTCTTGATGTCCTCGAGGACGTCGACCATGTGGGCCTTCACGTCGGGTGTGATCACGCGAGGGCCGGAGACGTAGTCACCGAACTCGGCGGTGTCGGAGACCGACCAACGCTGCTTGGCGATGCCACCCTCGTACATCAGGTCGACGATGAGCTTCAGTTCGTGCAGGCACTCGAAGTAGGCCACCTCGGGCTGGTAGCCGGCCTCGGTGAGGACCTCGAAGCCGTACTGCACCAGCTGGCTCGCGCCGCCGCACAGGACGGCCTGCTCACCGAACAGGTCGGTCTCGGTCTCCTCGGTGAAGGTGGTCTTGATGCCGCCGGCACGCAGGCCGCCGATCGCCTTGGCGTAGGACAGCGCGAGGTCCCAGGTCTTGCCGGAGTAGTCCTTCTCGACCGCGACGAGGACGGGTACGCCGCGCCCGTCGACGTACTCACGGCGCACGAGGTGGCCGGGGCCCTTGGGGGCAACCATGAAGACGTCGACGCCCTCGGGCGGGGTGATGTAGCCGAAGCGGATGTTGAAGCCGTGGCCGAAGACGAGCGTGTCGCCCGGAGCGAGGTGGGGCTCGATCTCCTCGGCGTACAGCTTCCGCTGGTGCTGGTCGGGCGCGAGGATGACGATGACGTCGGCCTCCTCCGCGGCCTCGGCCGGCGTGACGACGCGCAGGCCCTCGGCCTCCGCCTTCGCGCGGCTCTTGGAGCCCGGCTGCAGGCCGATGCGGACGTCGACGCCCGAGTCGCGCAGCGAGAGGGCGTGCGCGTGACCCAGGGCAAGAACGTGGCCGTCATCGGCTACGGCAGCCAGGGTCACGC